>CAIQLG010000001.1 GCA_903872565.1 uncultured Lentisphaerota bacterium
CCCTCCCGCTCTTGTTTTGCATTTCATTCGCAGGAAAGAAAATATTTTTGGAAAGTCCTTTGACGTTTTGCCCTGGGCAGACCCGGTGGAATGCCTGCTTGATCTTCATGAAATGAAACTGGAGCCACAGGCATTGGACTTTCTTAACACCATGATATCCAAGGAGAAAAATCAGTGAAGCAAATGGAAGATATAATGAAACCGGTCTCTCCGCGCGCCGTCCTCGATGAAATTGCGGGGAGCATCCCGGAAAAATGTAAAAAGAATATCATCATCATTGGAAGCCTTGCAGTCGGGTATCACTTCTTTGCCGGCGAGAGATCAATGGTTGTGAGAACGAAAGATGCCGATTGTCTTCTGTCTCCACGTCTGAAGGCTGTATCTGCGGGCAAGATTGTGACTGAACAGTTATTTGACGCGGGCTGGAAATTCATAACCGATGAAAATTGGCCGAAACCAGGTGGCAAAACCACGCCTCTTGACAAACTTCCCGCTGTTCGGCTTAACCCTCCCTGCAGTTCAGACTGGTTCATCGAGCTTCTCACTGTTCCGGACTCGGCGGAATCCCGCAGTAAGATATGGATTCGGCTGGAAACAAGCCATGGCCATTTTGGAATATGCAGTTTCGGATTTCTCTCCCTGACGAACTTTAAACCACTGCCGACAGAGTTTGGAATCTGTATTGCAAGACCTGAAATGATGGCGCTTGCCAATATGCTTGAACACAAGAAAATAGGCGAGGAAACCATGTCGGGATTGATTCAAGGACGCTCAATCAAGCGCAGCAACAAAGACTTGGGACGGGTGCTTGCCATAGCTTACCTTAGCAGCGCACGGAATGAGGACGCTATGCTTGATTGGCCGAAAATCTGGATTGAAGCCTTGAAGATGCGATTCCCGGATGACTGGCCAGGATTGGCACATAGCGCTGGTGCCGGATTAAGAATACTTCTTGACAGCAGTGCGGACATGGACGAAGCCTACCACTCTTGCATATACGGCCTTCTCGCGTCAAAGCCTCCTGCAAGGGCGCAATTGATAATTGCCGGGAAAAGGTTGCTGACAGATGCGGTGATACCTTTGGAAAATACAAAAGGAAAATAAATAATGACTGAGATACAGGAATATTTCAAGAGTGTCAGCGGAGTGTTCCGATCGGGCAGTGCGACGGAGCACAGCTACAGGGGATTCCTGACGGAACTCGTCAACTCGATCTGTCCAGAAGTAAAAGCCATCAACGAACCAAAAAGGCAGGAATGCGGAGCCCCTGACTACATAATCTCAAGAAAAGAAATCCCAGTCGGTTTCATAGAGGCGAAAGATATTGGCGTTGATCTCGACACTGTCGAAAAATCAGAACAGCTCAAGCGCTATCTCGAACGCCTCGACAATCTCATTCTCACCGACTATCTCGAATTCAGACTCTTCAGGAACGGGCAGAAGGTCTCGAAAGTCCATATCGGTATTCTCGACAAGGGAAAGATAAGTCCCGATAAAAACCAGTGGCCGGCATTGGAGACTTTCATAAAGGATTTCTGCTCGTACCAGACGCAGAGCATCACATCGGCAGAAAAGCTGGCGAAACTTATGGCCGGAAAAGCACAGCTACTCCAGGAGGCCATATATAAATCCCTCACACTTGACAACAATGGGAATGTCGTGGACGACAAATGTCAGCCTGCAGTTTATGAGGCTCAGTCACAATATGGAGCATCAAACACTCTCCATGACCAGTTGAAAGCTTTCAAGAGAATCCTAATCCATGACATGGATGAAGCGATATTTGCCGACATCTATGCGCAGACAGTTGTCTACGGAATGTTTGCCGCACGTTTGGCCGATCCTTCCCTTGATACTTTCACCAGGGGCGAGGCAATGTTCCTAATCCCGAAATCAAATCCCTTCCTTCGACAGCTCTTCACATATATCGCAGGTCCGGAACTCGATGAACGTATCACATGGATTGTAGATTCTCTTGCCGACATATTCCGCGCCTGCGACATTCGCAAAATCCTCGAAGACTTCAAGAAGAAAATCGAACAAGACCCGATGATTCATTTCTATGAAACTTTTCTCGGAGAATACAATCCGAAACTGCGGAAATCGCGCGGTGTCTATTACACTCCGGAACCTGTCGTCAAATTCATCGTCCGCTCCGTTGATGAAATCCTCAAAACGGAATTTGGCCTTCTCCAGGGACTCGCCGACACAAGCAAAGTCGAGATTGAAATTGAAAATACCACCAGTAAGAAAAAATTGAAAGAGAAAGTCCACAAGGTGCAAATCCTAGACCCTGCGGTCGGCACCGGAACATTCCTCTGCGAAGTCATCAAGCAAATACATGCAAAATTCGCAAATCAGCAGGGCATGTGGAGCAGTTATGTTGAAGAGCATCTTATCCCGAGGATACACGGCTTCGAATTTCTGATGGCACCTTATGCGATGTGCCATCTCAAACTCGAAATGCTTCTTGCAGAAACAGGATATAAACCTGCCAAGGATCAGCGCCTAAGTGTTTATCTTACAAACAGCTTGGAAGAAGC
>CAIQLG010000002.1 GCA_903872565.1 uncultured Lentisphaerota bacterium
AAGGCTCATCGAGACCGATCCTAAAAGGAAAGGCCTTGATATCGCCTTGGGCAATATTCGCAAATGGAGAGCCAACGGCACAGATAGTGTCCTATATAACAGATGGGAGAAAATTATTACTTCCGGAGACTGGAAGACCATACGCCACTATCTTGTCTCATCTTCCGATGGAAGGGCTACACAACTCCAGCAGAATACACCCTTCTGGGACACAATACCAAAAGAAATCAGGAAAAGGGTTGAAGGTAAATTTTCTTCATTTACAGATGAAAAGACATCAATTCAATAAAATTCTGATTAATGCTGTTAAGGCATCGAAGAGCAAGCTTATCATAATAGGTAGTCAGGCATTTTTTGCAGCTACACAGTCCGATAATATTCCCGATATTGTTGAACTGTCAGATGAAGTAGATGTATGTCCGGAAGACATCGAAGATGCTGAAGTAATAGAGTTGTCTGCTGGAAGAGGTTCTGAAGTTTACAATAAGAATGGCGTTTACGCCCACGCACTAGAAAACATATCACAGATAAGATAGGAATATCTTATGAGTCCACGAATCTTTCGAATTAACACTAACCAGAAAAAAATGAGTAAATGGAATACAACCTTACAATAGAAGCGGGCAAGACTCGGACACAATATTTCCGGGATCTCTGGATATACCGTGAACTGTTCCTTTTTCTCGCCTGGCGAGATATACTTGTCCGGTACAAGCAGACGGTCATAGGTGTAGCGTGGAGTGTCATCCGTCCTCTTTTGACCATGATTGTATTTACGGTGGTGTTCGGAAAGATTGCCAAGATGCCTTCCGAAGGAGTTCCTTATCCTGTGTTAGTCTATGCAGCGCTTCTTCCATGGCAGTTCTTCAGCAACACTGTACTTGAGGGAGGATAGGTAACGCAAACATAATATCAAAGGTGTATTTCCCGCGAATCATAATTCCAAGCACCTGCATGGTGGTCAGCTTTGTCGATTTCCTTATTTCCACGGTTATTCTTGCGTTTCTTATGATCTGGTATCAGTTCATCCCCGGATGGCAAGTGGTGTTTCTTCCTATTTTCCTTGGGTTTGGTGCTATAGCCGCTCTTGGAATAACTTACTGGCTTTCAGCTCTTAAAGTCAAATACCGCGACTTCAGGCATGTGATCCCATTTATCATACAGTTTGGGCTGTATGTTTCTCCTGTCGGGTTCAGCAGTTCGGTCATACCGGAAAAGTGGAAACTGCTTTATGCCTTGAATCCCATGGTCGGAGTTATTGACGGCTTCCGCTGGGCGTTGCTGGGGGGCTCAAATGACATTGATCCAAACGTATTGACGATATCCTTCCTTGTGGCAGTGCTTTTATTCCTGTCAGGCTTCCACTTTTTCCGACGCACTGAAAGCGAATTTGCAGATGTGATCTAACAGTGAATGGTGAAAAGTGAAATGAGAACAGGGAAAGGTGAAAAGTGAAGAGAGCGCACAAGAATCTTGAAGTTTGGCAACTTAGTGTTGCTTTGGCTACATTTGTTTACCAGATAACTGAGACATTTCCAAAATCAGAAATTTATGGCCTTATTTCGCAAATGAGACGGGCTGTTGTTTCAGTACCAAGTAATATCGCCGAAGGTGCAGCACGATTTTCCAGCAAAGAGTTTGCTCAATTCCTCAACATTACAGGTGGTTCTCTGAGTGAGTGTGATACACAAATAGAGATAGCTTACAATCTTAAATACATAAATATTGAGCAACGTGAAGAGTTAGACAGAAGAATTGAGGTAATTTCTATGAAACTTGCTGGTTTGATTTCCGTAATCAGAAAGAAAATTATGAAATAGCAGGATAGTGAAAGGTAAACGTGCAGGGTCAAAAGTGAAAGAAGTGTTAAGCGATTGATTAAAAATAACATTTCACATTTTACTCTTCACATTTCACTCTTTAGATTAACCATTCACCCTTAACCATTCACCTTTCACATTCTTATGAGTATTATAAAAGTTGAAAATCTTTCTAAACGTTACATCATCGGGCATGATCGCAATGCCGGTGGTGGGGATCGTTGCCGCACCCTGCGTGACAGCCTCGCACACTTGGGGCATAGCGCTTATCAGCGGTTTCGTCATCCTTTAACCCTCTTAACCCTTCACGTTTCACTACCGAAGAATTTTGGGCTCTTAAGGATGTCTCCTTCGAGATAAACCAAGGTGACCGCGTGGGAATCATCGGCCGTAATGGCGCCGGGAAATCCACGTTGCTTAAAATTCTCAGCAGGATAACCGAACCTACGACAGGCAAAATCCAGATAAAAGGACGTGTTGCGTCCCTGTTGGAAGTTGGAACAGGTTTCCACCCTGAACTCAGTGGGCGGGAGAATATCTACAGTAAACTTGATAATTAAAAATTGAATCCTATATTTCACCGCAAATGAATGAAGTTAATTAATAAAAAAGGATTAAAATCCAACATGCTTACTACAATACAAGAAACTACTGAAGTCCTGGAAGGCGGACTCTTACATATCCATGCTCCACAATTAAAGCCTCATACTATGGTTACTGTGGTTGCCGTAATAGAAAAATCCATCCCAACGCCGGATAGCAGCAAAATAATTAAAGCTACATATGGCTTGATTAAATGTACTCTGATAGGTGATCCGATGAAAATACAGCGCCAGCTCCGCAACGAATGGGAAGATAGGTTCAGCAGAGAAACCTCAAAATGAAATACCTTCTAGACTCTAATATAATCATCTACCATTTGAAAGGGGAACCCATTGCGATGGGTTTTATCGACAATCATTTTCGTAATTCCTGCATATCTTTCATAACAGCGATAGAAGTTCTTTCATTTAATCATTCTGAACAAGAGTCAGTTCTTATCAAAAAGTTGCTTTCAACCTTCGTTAAACTCAATGTGAACGATGAGTTGATTGAAAAAACTGTTATATTAAGAAAGAATTCAAAAATCAAACTGCCCGATTGTATCATAGCCGCAACGGCAATTAATAATAATTTAACGTTAGTGACTAGAAATTGTGAAGATTTTAAGCATTTTGAAGGGCTGAAAATATTAAATCCTTTCTCTGCCTAACAACTCTCAATAATTAAAATACAATCTTAGTGCTCTCAAAACACGAAAGCATGGCAAGTAATTGTTTATCCTGCCCAGAAGTTATAGTATTTAATACACACCTTTGCTGCGAATTTTATTTGCTCTCTGGCAAAGAAAACTCACAGCAAATGTTATTGTTAGTGTAGATAAGTGGTTAAGTTATTTTTTCGTGTATTTTGTGTGTTTCGTGGTAAGAAATCTTATAATTCGTACAATTCGTTTAATTCGTTGACAGAAATCTTATGAGTATCATTAAAGTAGAGAATTTAAGTAAAAGGTATATTATCAGTCACGATAGGCAGGCTGCCGGCGCATTCCGGTACAAGTCCCTGCGGGACTCCCTTTCCCGCTCTGCCTCTGCTCTTTACCAACGGTTTCGCCATCCTTTCACCCTTAACCCTTCACGTTTCACTCTCGAAGAATTCTGGGCGTTGAAAGACATCAATTTCGAGATCAATCAGGGAGACCGCGTAGGAATAATTGGACGCAACGGTGCCGGAAAATCTACTTTGCTGAAGATCTTATCACGGATTACCGAACCTACAACCGGGAAAATCCAGATAAAGGGACGTGTTGCTAGCCTCTTGGAAGTAGGGACTGGCTTCCATCCAGAGCTTAGCGGACGGGAGAATATCTATTTGAATGGTGCAGTTCTTGGTATGACGCGGGCTGAAATTAAGAGGAAATTCTATGAGATAGTGGTGTTCGCGGAAGTGGAGAAATTTCTTGACACGCCGGTCAAGTTCTATTCGAGTGGCATGTATGTCAGGTTAGTTTATTGACTCTCTCGGTATATGTCTTATATTAATTTTTAATTTTAAATTATTGGAGTTTTTCAAATGAAAAAGCTTGATCGGATAACAATTGACCAGCGCGTCTGCATGGGGCAGCCGACTATTCGTGGTATGAGGATTACAGTTAGTGTCGTTCTTAAACTTTTTGCGGAAGACAAAACTGAGCAAGAAATAACACAAATATACCCTGAACTCAGCCATGAGGATATACATCAATGCATGCAATATGCGGCATGGACAACGTCTGAACGCTTTGATTTAAACATGGTTGCTACAGTTTAAATATGCGATTTATTGCGGACATGAACATCTCCCCTTCTACGGTGCAAGCTCTACGTATTGCAGGATATGACATCTGCCGCGTTTCGGAGATCTTACCTCAAAATGCATCCGATCACACAATATTGGCCTATGCAAAAAAACATGATTGTATCATTATTACCCAAGATTTGGATTTTTCAGCCTTATTGGCTATTGGAAGACATGCAAATCCAAGTGTCATATCATTGCGAATGTCCTCCGCAGATCCGAACAATATCACAAAAAAACTTTTGTTTGTAATTCCACGCTACGATATGGAGTTAAAGCAAGGATGCGCAATATCAGTTGAAGATAGTTTCTGCCGTATCCGCACGCTTCCTATTTAATGGGTGAAAAATATTTAACAGTCCACTAATTTCACGAATTAATCCAGTCATCCGAAGAGTCAGGCACGAAGTAAAAGTAAGATAATACCGTTATCAACGAATTATACGAATTAAACGAATTTGAATCAAGATGGTTATTTGATTTTTATTCTAAAAATTAAACAACCAGATTTTCACTTTAATTAATATCTTAAAACTGAACACCCTTTTGTTTGATTTTATATCTGCGAGTTATGCAGTCATAAAAACAAACAAAACTTGTATTAAAATTCGTTAAATTCGCATAATTCGTTGACAAGAAAGTTCTGTATTTTTTAATTTGTTGTCAGGTAGGATCGATAATGAAAAATATATTAGTCACAGGCGGATGTGGATATGTTGGTTCGGTATTGATCCCATCTCTCCTTGCTGATGGCAACAAAGTAACCGTATTTGATGTTATGTGGTTTGGTAACTTTCTGTCGAATCACAGAAATCTAACAGTTGCAAGAGAGGAGATATTAGAGAAATTGATTCAGTCCCAATGAAAGGCTTTGACACGGTGATCCATCTTGCGAATATTGCAAATGATCCGAGTTGTGACATTGACCTCAAAATATCCTGGGAAGTTAATGTTCTTGCATCCAAGTTTCTGATTGAGAAGGCAATTAAAAACAAAGTCAGGCAGTTTATTTATGCGAGTTCAGGCAGTGTTTACATTGTTGCGCAGGATAATCTTATTTTGTAGATAAAGAATGCGACAGATCCGATGGGATTGGAGTGAATATTTTGAGAATAATTGGATATAAGATGATCATACTTGATAATTAAAACCTGCCGGATATATTTTTAAAGGCGAAATAACAAAAGATGGAGGATCT
>CAIQLG010000003.1 GCA_903872565.1 uncultured Lentisphaerota bacterium
CCCCACGGCTCTGAACACTCTTTCCCTACACGACGCTCTTCCGATCTTCCAACATGGAGGCGGCTACATTAGTCTCCGCCGAGGCGGATTAAGTTCAGGATTGGCGACGAGTTAAGATATAGAGGATTAAATTTTTATAGTAAATAATATCAAGAGGAGAATCGTTATGAAATCAAAAATGGAGGTTCTGTTTAATGTCGGGTTAAAATGGCTTTTGGGACTCACTGCCGCACTGATGGCGACTTTCTGTCTTTGCCCCTTGAGCGCAGAAGTGAAACCGGATCAATATGTTCCGCCACAACCGGAGCCGCCGCAGACCGTCCCGTGGAAGGGAATTGAGAACATAAATCTGAAGGGTGAAATAATTGATGGCGAGAACATCAGCTTTACGCTTGACTTCGAGGTTGAGTTCACAGAGAAGGGCCGCCTGCCGCTGGTTTTGGGGGATGTCACAGAAATTTCCTCCGACATAAAAACAATTGGTGGCGGATTTCTCTTCTGGGGGGGCGGCGAATTCAGAATTGTCTCGGATCCAAGTGGTTACTATCTCGAATGCGTGGATGCCGGGAAGTGCAAGGTCACATTTGTTTTCGCCTCCAAGATATCCAAAAGGGACACGTCCAGAGTTACTTCATTGGCATTACCTGCGGCAATATCGAGAGCGGTACAAGTTTTTTCTCCCCGCAAGGATGTGGAGATGAACATACCGAACGCGCTGAACATAGTCAAGACCGACAAGGAGGGCGCAGAAGGTGCGACAGTCACGGCCATGCTCCCCCCCGAAGGGCCGTTTGTGCTGGAATGGAGATGGCATGTGGAGGATCTCAAGGCCGAGCTTGTGGCGAGCGCCCAGGGAATGGTCACTGCAACAGTCAACTCCGGCACCGTCAAGATTGGCTGCCTGATGAACTATAACGTCATACAGGGCAAACTCAAGGAGCTGAAGATTTCTATTTCTCCGGATCTCAACATTGTCAATGTCACGGGGAAAGACATACAGGACTGGAAGGTTGAAAAGGAAGACGCAAAATCATTTCTCAAGGTCGCACTCAGCCTGGAATATGAAAAAGACTACGGCCTATTCATCGAGGCCGAAAAAATACTGCAGGACTTCCCGTGCAAATTTTCAGTTCCTTCTGTGAAACCGCTGAATGTCCTTCAGTACGAAGGATATCTGGCTTTCGGGACAAACGGGGCGATAAAGCTGATTGTGGACTCCTTTGCCGGACTAAGCCAGATAGACAATGTCGCGTTTCCCAAAACCGCGCCTCTGAACGGGCACAGCCTAGTGATCCCGGCAAAGAATCTTTTCACATACCGCTTTTCCGGAGAGGAATATGTGCTGCAGACGAGTGCGGACAACATAATCCCGTCATATTCGGCCGATCTAAACTATGTCGCGAGCTTCAAGGACGAGGACATGAATATAAGGGCGAACGTCTCGCTGGAGATAAAGGATGCCCCCCTGAAGGAACTTATGGTAAGATATGGGGAGGGGGTCATGATCACACGTGTCGAGGGTACCAGGGTCGCACCTGAGGACTACGAGCTGATAGAAAAAGACGGGGCGAAATGGATTAAGATCCCTTTCCTGCCAGATACAATTGGCCGGACTGAGCTTTTCATCAACATGGAAAAGAACATGGGGGGATCACGGGATGTCAAAATCCCTGGATTCCACATCGAAAATGCAAAATCAGTGAGGGGATTCCTGATTCTTGCGGCCGCACGGGGCCTGGTTGTCAATGTGACATCCGTGAAAGAACTTAGAAAAGCCAATGTCGGATCTTCGCCACTCAAGGAACCAGGGCTCCAGCAGGTATTCAGGCTGAAAAGGCAGGACTGGGAATGCGCCGTGAACATACAGCACGAGAAGGCGACAGTGGTTTCGGAAGTCTTCAACATATGTTCGGTGGGCGAGGGGTCAATCTTTGGAAGCTCCGCTTTCACCTACCACATAGGCGGTGCACCCGTCGACAAAATCATCTTCTCACTCAACAAGGCTTGCAGAAACATAGAATTCACAGGCGCCAACATTGTTGACTGGAAAAAGACAGGAGACGAAGGCGACAACCAGCTCTGGCAGGTCAATTTCAGGGATAAAGTTTTCGGAGACTGCAATGTCCTCGCGAGCTACGAAATCCTGCTCTCGGGAAACGAGACTTCCTGCCACCTCGGCGATGTGACGACAAAGGATGCGGACTCCGAAAGCGGCTTCCTTGTCGTCTGCAGTCTGCGCAATCTTAATGTAAAGGTTGGCAGTTTGTCCGAGAACTTTCTCGTAGTTGAGAATTCTGAAATTCCCCAGGAATACACGAGCATGCTCCGTATTCCGGTGCTGCTTGCCTTCAGGTTCGCGAATTTGCCACACTCGGCCAATCTCACGATATCATCCTATCAGTCTCAGAAACTTCTCGATATCGCGGTTGACATGGTCAACATAAGAACCACGATTGACCGAAACGGGGAAGCTGTCAGCAACGTCCAATACAGGATAAAGAATTCTTCCAGGCAGTTCCTGACACTCAAACTTCCGAAGGGCTCGGATCTTTGGACAGTAAAGGTTGACGGAGAAATAAAGAGGGTCTCATCGGCAGGTGATGCCGATCCGGAGATTCTGGTGCCAATCCCCAGGAAGCAGGACACGAACACCCCGATAGCCGTGGAACTTGTTTATGCCCATAAGTTTGGAGCTCTCGATATTTCAAAGGATCTGGCCATGCAGGCGCCCACGCTGAACATCGAGAACATGCAGACCAACTGGACGGTTGAAGTACCGCAGGAATATGACATGGTGAAGTTCGGCGGAAATATGACAGCGCTCAGGAATCCCCAGCTTGCCGGCCTTCCGGGATTCCTCAGGAGGACTCTCAGTTGGATCTCCCTTGCATTTGGGACAGGCCTTTTCGCACCGTGGTTCCTGGCTTGCGCGGGGCTTTTCCTGTTCTCCTGGCGCTACGGCATGGGAAAAGCAGGCGCCTTTACCTGGATAATGTCGGCTGTCATTTTGATCTTTGCGTTTATCCTTTCGATAGCGCTTCTCGCGAGAGCCAATATACCAATACCACCCCTGACAACTATAAACACTGCGGAGTTCACAAAGCTTTTCAGTATGCCAAACGACAATGTCACACTTCAAATTTCAATGACTGACATGAAAGAATTTTCATTCATGAAAATCATATATTTTATCATCGGATTTGCCCTGTCGGCCTTACTGTTGATAGTAGGATATACGCGGACAGAACTGATCCCGAAGTCTTTTTCATATGCGCTGTCGCTGGTATTCTTCGTGTCGGCTGGCACACAGTGGCTCAAGTTCAATGCGCTGGCCGCATTTATAATTGTCATCCTCATTCCTCTTTTAATCACAGTTTTCCTTTGCATCAAAGTTTTCCGTTCCGGAAAGGCCAGAGCTGCGGCTGCCGGTATCGCGATGCTTTTCATGCTTTTCTCCCCCGGTCTCCAGGCCGACGATGAGGGAATAAGAGTCGTATCTGCCGAATACTCAGTCAAGGTTACGGAAGAGGCGGCCATCGGAGTGGCAGATATCAAGATAGATGCGGAAAATTCCGGGAACATCACAATACTGAAGGCTCCAGCCGTTCTTACCCGTACTGTAGAGAAGGACAGCGGCGCGGAAATTATAAGATCAAATGCGGATTATCTTGTCAAGATCAAGAGCTCCGGCAAATACGAACTGAAAATAGAATTCCTCATGCCATTGGCCGACCTTGGCGGAGGAAAATGGGCTTTCCATCTCAACATTCCAGACTGCGTAAAAAACAGTTTTGTCGTGACAGTTGACAAGAACACTCTCGGCATCGAAGCACCCAACGCCGTCACATTCAAGAAAGGTCTTAAAGATGGATTCTGCGAGCTTACAGCGTCGTTTTCGCCCGCCGCACAGGCGAACTTCATTGTTCAGCCGCAAATCCGCAACGTTGAAAAGGAAGAGGTGCATTTCTTCGCAAGCATCAACTCTCTGGCATCGTTCGAGCAGGGGCTTGTTGATGTTTCAAACATGATATCCTTCCAGATCCCGCAGGGCGAAACAGCAAAATTTGTCTTCGAGATCCCCGCCAACATGAAGGTTACAGCCGTGGAATGCGCCGAACTCAGCGCCTGGCGATATGATCCTGCAACAAAGTCAATCGAAGTCTTCCTTACAAAACCCGTTTCCGGAAATTTCAAGCTTCTTATAAAAACCCAGATTTCAGGTTGCAACCTCCCGTACAAGGCCGATATCGGAATGATAAAGGTCAAGGATGCAGGCAAGGAATATGGGACATTGGCGGTGTGCTGTGATCAGACTGTGCAGATACAGGTTGACAAGGCCGATTCACTCAACGAGATAAATACAGGGGATTGCGCCTCCGAGATCCTCCTCAAGGCGGGCGCTCAAATCAAAAAGGCATACCGTTACCACACTCTTCCGGTGTCATTGCAAGTTCAGGCCGTCGCGGTCGAACCCGAATTGCGCGTCATGGAAAGCAGCAGGATATCCTTCGAAGAGGAAAGAACAGTGATATCTTCGGCGTTCAGCATTGAGATCGCAAAGGCCGGAATCTTCTCGATGACATTTGACATTCCGGATTCTTTCGACATAGACAGGGTCGCGGGCGACTCCATACAGCACTGGGACGAATTGACCGAGGGCGCGCACAGGCTGGTAGTCCACTTCGACAGAAGGGTTTCCGGGACAGTGCAACTCAGCATGGAGCTCAAACTGGATGGAGCCGTCAAGCGCGAGGGCATTATGAAAATACCGAAAATCACCGTCAATGGCACGCAGCGGCTGAAAGGCGATCTTGTTGTGACATCCGAGCAGGGAGTTCTTATGGAGGTCGTCTCCAGAAACGGACTCGAAGTCAAAACCGATTCTTTCAAGGCCACAGGCGAAGGCACGGTTCAAAATTTCTCCATCGTCCGCCCGGATTGGGCGCTCGAGGTGCGGTTTGATACAGTAGCACCATGGATACAGGTCGAAAGTCTCCAGACGGCCAGACTTTCCGAGGGCGTGATGGAAAGCTCGGTCGTAATGAACTATGCGATACAGAATGCCGGTGTCAAAATCCTGAAAGTGAAACTTCCGGACAATTGCGAAGTTCCCGAGTTCGACGGCGAATCAATCATAGGAACACAGAAAAATGCGGACGGAACCTGGGAGGTGGAACTCCAGAAAAAGACATTCAAGGACTATAGGCTCAAGGTGCGCTTCAGACAGTCTGTCGAAAAGGACAAGAACATTTCGGTAATGCCGATCATTGCGGCCGGCGCCGAACTCCAGAAGGGATATGTCGCGGTACTTTCAGATGATTCACTACAGGTCAAAGTCGCAGGCACAAAAGGTGAAATCACAGACTTCGACAGCAGAAAAATCCCCCAGTTCGGCCAGGAATATCTCGACAAGGCCGTCTTCTGCTTCAAGACCGTGGGGACTGACTATTCGCTTTCTCTCGAAGTGACCAGGCACAAGGTGGCTGAAATGCTCAAGGCGCAGATATCCTCTGTTGATGTCACCTCAGTCGTTTCGCCCGACGGAAGAGTCGTCACAAAAACACAAGTCATTCTCAACAACGGCAACGAGAACTATCTCAAGCTCACATTGCCAGAGGCGGCAAGCGTATGGTCGGTACTGATTGACGGACAGCCCGTGGACGCCGCATGCGAAGGCAACAAGATGCTGGTTCCTCTCAAGCAGTCACTCTCCGGTTCCGGAAAGGAGCAGACCCTTGAAATAATATATTCTCTCAAGGCGGACAGCCAATGGGCGAAGAAGATGCAGGTATACAAGGGACCTTCGTTCAACCTGCCTCTGCGCAAGCTCTCATGGAATCTGTACATGTCCCCTGAATACGACTATAGCGGCTATTCAGGCTCACTCGACTGGAAAGACACTTCCATCATGTCGTTCATAACTTCCAACATAGAAGAATATGACAGGATAAACGATATGCAGCAGAACAAGAACATCCAGGATGCGCGTGGCAACATCAGCCTCGCAAACAGCCTTGCCAATGCGGGAAAATACAATGAGGCGCTTGACGCATTCCAGAACGCTTCAAGCCAGTCTACCGCCGACAAGGAACTGAACAGCGACATACAGGGACAGATGCTCCAGATACAGAGAGACCAGTCAATGTCCGCCTTCTACAACAGGAGAAGCGTGCAGAAAAAAGGTAAGAACATGAAATCGCAGTCAGCCGTCCAGTACCAGACCGAAAATCATGTGGCCCAGGCGCAGGGGGAAGCGCCGAGGACTGTAAACATAAACGAAATCAAGAAGGAGCTTGGTGGCGAGGAGATAAGAAATCTGCAACATATTTCCGACAAGATTTTCATGCAGCAGCAGGCGGCCGCAGTTATGCCGCACCCTCTCAATCCAACCATTCCGGAAGGTGGAACCAAGCTAATCTTCGAACGGGCTCTGCAGATTGTTCCAGATGCACCGATGCTACTTTCATTCAAGGCGGACAAAAAATTCAACTGGAAGGATTTTTCGGGACTTACAGCCGGATTAATCCTGACACTTTCGATGATGCTCCTCTTCATCTTCGGATTCGCCTGCACCTCTATCCGGGGCGGAAGGGGGAAAAGTATATAGCTCCATTTCAGTATCGTCCCATGGATTATTGGATAAATGGATTGTCCGCCTTTATAAAGAAGCTACGGCGTGACATGCTGGATTGTTGCAAATCAAGACTGGCAGTAGTGTCAATGTGTCATTGTATCAAAGAGTCAAAGTTTTTTCTCTGACACCCTGACACAGTTATTTTCCTAAAAAAATAACGATGACACTCTGACACTAAAGATAATGCCTTTTTTAATTTCTATTCCAATTCCATGCGTCCTTGCTTTTTCTTAACTCAAAACCAATAATCCAACATGCCACGCCGTAGTCCGAATTGGACGAAGGCGGGCAATCCAAAAATCCATCAATCCGTCATCCTGCGGGATGACTATGGCTCCATTTCAGATTGAAAACTGAATTTTTTGCAATGCCTTCCAGGAGGGAAAGCCCGGCGAAGCCGGTGGCCTGCATGGCAAAGCGGCCATACCCCTCTTCAATTTCCGATGCCACTCCGCTCATCCTGGCCTTGAGAGGATGGCTCAGATATTTCAGGCCAAGCTCTGTCTTCTCGCGCAATGTCGGGTTGTCCTCGATATGGTTGAGATAATAAAGGAATGTGTGGATGATGCCGTTGGATTTGGCCAGTTCCCAGCCATGGCTTACTCCGCCACGGGTCTCAATCATGTCGGTGGACGGTCTGTCGGGCGGAAGAGGCTGATACGGGTTAGTAAAACTGAACCATGACCTGTCCCACTGCGAGAGGAGCCCTGCCTGTCCGAAAATCCACTCGCGCAGCCGTTTCTCCAGGAGTGCCTTGGTCTTTTTGTTCCGCGAGACATGATGAGTCCAGCACATGCCTTCAAGCAGATAGTAGCTGTGGCCGTAATCATCCAGAAAGTTCTCACGTATCCACGGATAGCAGTTTTGGAACAGCGGCATGCCGTTGTCTAGCCATTTTGAACATTGGAACTCCATGCAGCGCTCGGCATTTCCGACATACTCATCATCTCCGGTCACCAGCGAGAAGGCGGACAACGCCATGACGAGCGTGGACATGGCGCAGGTGTAGGGGGCGTTGAGCTTGTGTCCGCCCCATATCCCGTTCCCGTAGCCGCCCCCTGGCAGTGCCCAGATCGGAACCCAGTTGTCCAGCCACCTCTTGACAGCTCCAAGATATTTTTCCCTGCGGGCCGGGTCGGCATAGGTCGCCGCCTGGATTATCCAGGTTACGTTTGAGCCGACGTCCGCAATGTTCAGCTTCCCACAGCGGATTAGCTCGTGGAACTCCGCCTTGCTCAGATCCGACGTCGGCTTCCTGCGGTAGTTCGACGAAAACGCGCCGTTCGGGAGTTGTTCGGAAAGGTAGATGTCTATGTATTTGAACGACAAATCGATATACTCTTTTTTCCCGTACAGCTTCCCGTATAGCATGAGTGTCCTGAGCGGGTAGGAGAGCATGTACCACTCGCCGTGGTTGTCAAAAAAGAACTCCGGGGACTTTATCCCCTGTTCCATCAACCATTCCGCATAAGTTTTCAAAGCCTCTTCCATCGACAATTGCTGATACTTGATTTCCATCTGAAGATCCTTTCATTTTTGATTTTTATATTATAGTTTTAAAGTTAAGCCACTGATTATTTCCCAGCGATTGCACTGGCTGAAATTTTTCATCTGTACACTCCAGGGTTCTTGTGAGATGTTGATAATATAGCACTATACTATTGCTATAATATGGAATATAACGACAAAAATTTGTAATATAACGACAATGCAAATATTCACAGACAAAGATTTCCCAGATGCTGATGTAAAATTACAGATCCTGCAGATAATATTCAATGGACAGAACTACAGTAAGTACTCACTGAGTGGCCGCAGACATCCTTGATAATTGAAAGCACCTTCTCCCGGACTTCTTCCAGTCCGTAATCAAGGCCAGACCAGATGCCGACCGGCAACTTTGCCCCGCGCTCCGCCAACAGGCAGTCCATGTGCTCTTTTTTCTAGGGGGAAAATGATCCTTTCCCCCACCAGTCATAGGAACCGCCGTGTGTGTCGTTCACGCGCATGGACCAGAACACTTCCATGCCGTGTTGGCGGGCAAAATTGCTCATCAGGTGTAGCGAGTCTTTTTCTGCTTATATACTGTATTCGTTTAAGATTTTAATCTCCTCATCACCCCATCAATCGGAGTGTTAATCCGAGATCTGAGCAAAATTTTCATCAATCCGAGGACTGTGTCCAATATTGCTTATCTCCAGTCCAGAAGGGGGTCTTATTTGTAGTGTGGCTCATCGAACCGGGGTTACGCAAATCGGCATGCATGTCGACATACAGGACATTCACAGCCCCTAGATGCCAATAGCGGAGATAGTAGACGCCCTCAACCAATTCGACTCCAGCGATAGTGAAAGAAAACGTGTCTGCGATATATAAGAGACGACTGGGAAGCTGAAAACTTGGCCCCTTGAGTTGCCGAGTCTGAGCAATAAGGGTATTCATGCCGAGTGTCGCATCGCATGGGGATTGAAATCGTCCGTCAGTCGTGACCACCGCCGGGCAGGCGTAATTACAGCGCCCATCAAGTGTTATAGTCGTTAGATAACGGATGTTGGGTTTCGTTTTCACATAGCCGTGTTTCGGCAACTCGTGATACCACTCGAACCAGCGGGTCGCCGTGTTGGAGGTCGGCTGCCAAATCGTCGACGGCAGCCAGCCGTCATAATCCATAGAGTACATGGTGCATGCAGTTCCGAGATTCTTGAGATTGTTGATACAGCTAATCTGTTTTGTCAGATCCCTTGCTTTTTTGAGTGCAGGCAGCAACATCGCCATGAGGATGGAGATGATTGCAATCACCACGAGCAATTCGATCAAGGTGAACTTGATCGAATGTGCTCTCGTCTTCGTTTGAATCGCAATGCGATTCAGAACTACGCCGGGCGCAGCCACAAGGAGTTCGATTAA
>CAIQLG010000004.1 GCA_903872565.1 uncultured Lentisphaerota bacterium
GGGGGAGCTTCAACGGCAGGCTGATCCGCCGGTTTTTCCACCTTGGTTTTTTCTACAACAGCTGGCTCTTCCTTCTTCACTTCTTCGGTCTTGGCTTCGGCAGCGGGAACTTTCTCCACCACAGCTTCCTTGACTTCAACTGCTACAGCCGGTTCTTCTTTTTTCACCTCTTCAGTCTTGGCTTCAGCGGCGGGAACTTTTTCCACTACAACTTCCTTGACTTCAACTGCTGCAGCCGGCTCTTCTTTTTTCACCTCTTCGGTCTTGGCTTCCTTTGTTTTTTCTCCAGCGACAGGTGCTTCCTCGACAGTAACATCTTCTTCCTCTTCTTCCACCACGACTTCCTCGGTGGCCGGTTTTTTGGTGTCTGCTGATTTAGCCTCATCAGCACCTTTGGTTTCATCAGTTTTAACGGCTTCATCATCTGCAGGGGCATCAGTGTCGGCTATTGTCCAGAAAGACCATAAAGAGAGGGAGAGGCCAAAAAGAAACACGATCAAGAATCTGCTTTTCATAAGTGAGCTCCTTTCATTATTTTTTGTTGAATGGGTTAATCTATAGAAAAAAATCAAAAATTCAAGGTTTTTTCAAAATTTAATTAAAGCTGATTATGCTTGCATCATAGTCTGCCGGTGCTGTGAATCCGAGCAGTTCAATGCAGGTGGTACCCAAAGAGCTTATTCCAAGCCCCTCTTTCAACTGTTTTGAATAGTCGCCCTGGTAGTCCGGATCGTAGATTATGCAAGGAACGGGGTTCAAGGAATGGCTAGTTTTTTTCCTCGGTAATCCCTCCTCGTCATATAGGATATTTCCTTTCTTGTCGTGTTCGTACATGTCGTCCGCATTTCCATGGTCGGCACTGATCAGGAGTATGCCACCTGCGGACTTTACGGCTTTCGCGACTCTCGTTATGCAAAGATCGAGAGCATCCATTGCAGTTATGACGGCCGGATAAATGCCTGTATGGCCTACCATGTCACCATTAGGGTAATTTAGTCTTATGAATTTGAAACTGTTGCCTTTTATCGTTTCGCAGACTTTGTCAGTTATTTCAGCGCATTTCATCCATGGGCGCTGTTCGAAGGGGATGACATCCGAAGGTATTTCAATGTATAACTCGAGGTTTTTGTCAAAATATCCGGATCTGTTTCCATTGTAGAAATATGTTACGTGGCCGAACTTCTGTGTTTCGCTGATCGCCATCTGAGTAACTTTTGAGGCGCAGAGATATTCTCCGACAGTGTCCTCTATCGCTGGAGGATCCACAAGATATTTTTTCGGAACTTTCAGATCTCCATCATATTCCATCATTCCGGCATATACTATTTTTGGCCTTGGGGTTCTGTCGAACTTGTCGAAATTATCTTCCTCGAAGGCTGCGGTGATTTCAATCGCCCTGTCTCCTCTGAAATTGAAGTAGATGAGGGAATCTCCGTTCCTGATGGGGCCGACGGGGGTTTTACCATCGTCGGATATGACGAAAGGAGGCAGATCCTGGTCAATCGCTCCTGTTTCTTTTCTGATAGTTTTTATCGCCTCGGCCGCAGTTTTGAAATATCTCCCCGAGCCTCTGACGTGTATGTCCCAGCCTTTTTTTACCATATTCCAGTTGGCGCCATAACGGTCCATGGTGATGACCATTCTGCCACCGCCTGATGCGATGCGGAAGTCGCATTTAGACTTTTCATTGAGAGCTTTCAGATATTCTTCGAAGGGATTGATATAATCGAGGGCGGAAGTTTCTGGGACATCCCTTCCGTCGAGGAGTACATGGATTCTAACTTTTTTAACTCCTTCCGCGGCGGCTTTTTCAAGCATCGCCTTGAGGTGATTTATATGGCTGTGGACATTGCCGTCCGAAAACAGCCCGAGAAAATGGAGAGTTGAATTATTCTTGAGGCAGTTCTGAATAAGTTCTTTCCAAGTCTTGCCCTGGAACATTTCGCCAGTTTCAATGGCCTGGTTCACAAGTTTCGCACCCTGGACGAAAACTCTGCCGCATCCGATCGCATTGTGTCCGACCTCGCTGTTGCCCATGTCGTCGTCGCTTGGAAGCCCCACGGCGGTCCCGTGTGCTTTGAGTTTGGTGTTGGGACATGTCTTTACCAGATTGCCGAAGAAAGGCATATATGAGTTTGCGACAGCATCTCCTTCCTTGTATTTTCCATAGCCCACGCCGTCAAGTATCATAAGTACGAGCGGACCACTGCGTTTTTTGAATTTAGGATTCACTTTCAGGGGGCTAAGCATGTTATTCTCCAGATTTCAGTTTTTTCCCAAATGACTTTTTATCTTATCCACAATTTTCATGGTTCTTCTGCCATATTCCACGTAATTGTCATATGTAAGTTTTTCCTTGTCTTTCATATTCTGATCCTTGTCGTGGAAAACTAGCGCCATATGCGGTTCTATAGAAATCCCACCATCATAACCTCTTCTGAAGGCATCTTCAAGAATCCGGCTGATTTCCGCCTTTCCCTCGTCAGGATAGGTGAAAATCATCTTTTCCCCGTCCATATACCCGTCTTTGACGTGTATATATGCGATATGTTCGCGGACATTTTCGTAGAATTCGAAAGCGTTCTGCTTCCTGTAAGGTGATTTTCCTCTGACATCGTCGGCGAAGACAGGGTTGCCGGTGTCGAAGACAAGCTTGAAATTTTGCGAATTGATCTTGTCAATGATTCTCAAAGTGTGCTCAAAGGAAAGTCCGCCCCAGTTCATGCAGTTTTCGTGAACGCAGATGATTCCTGCGTCTTCGGCCATTTTCACAATGATCTTGAGCCTTTTTATCACTTCTGGCCCGTATTCCAGATTTTTCTGGACGATTTCCTTCGGGACGGCGAAGCTCATCATCCGTACCATCTTTATTCCGAGCTTCTGCATTCTCGGGATTACCCTGCGAAACTCGTCGTAGCTCGATTGTGGCGACTGATCTATTGGTTTTGCCCAGTTTGCGATGCCGCTTCCATAGCAGTTGAAGGAAACTCCGGCGGTGGAAAGTTTCTGCTGGACTTCCTCGAATTCCGCCTCGGAAATCTCTGCGAGATTCTTACCGAAAAGGGTTCTCGTCTCGATGAACTTCCATCCGAGTTCCTTTGTTGCTTTTATCTGTGTGTCGAGCGGGGCGCCCGCCTCATCCGCAAATCCTGTATAGTACATATAAAAAACCTTCTCAATATTAAGATTTTAGAATTTGGAAATAAATTCCTTGATTGTGTCTATTTCACCAACAGTCAGTGATGGGAATGACAATAATTCAATTTTTGTTATTTGATTGACAAAAAATTTTGAGCAGGAAATGCATAAAAGAATACAAAAACAAAAACTTGGACTGAATTTGCCGCCTTAATCGGAAAAATCAACTTAATCTTCTCACGACTGTTAGGATATTATTGGAAGAACCCTAAAATATTATCTTTTCTGCTCTTTGCAATCGGTAGATTCTCGACCCATTTTTTTGCCGCCTGCGGATCTTTTCTGCCCCATATAAATGCCATGCTCCTAATTATTATTAAGCTTTCATCGTTATCCGATATAAGCTTTTGTACTTCT
Source organism: uncultured Lentisphaerota bacterium (assembly GCA_903872565.1). Taxonomy (GTDB): domain Bacteria; phylum Verrucomicrobiota; class Lentisphaeria; order Victivallales; family GWF2-50-93; genus CAIQLG01. The sequence goes on from CAIQLG010000004.1 coordinate 3,556, forward strand.
AAATACTTGGCCGCCGCTTCAGGATCTTTTCCCACCCATTTGTCCGCCAGGCTGAAAAGTGCCGCCTCAGTGTCTTTTCCACCCCATTGGTCAAGTGCCTTGCGCTTTATCATTCCTTCCGGAAGCAGCATCTCCAGCACGACTTTGGCCGCCGCGTCAGGGTCTTGCATGGCCAATCCGCTAACCACAAGATAAAGCATATCATTTTTTGTCTTGTGGCGGAGAGAAATATCTGTTGGATAAATTTCATCTGGAAGTTCCCGCAACCACCTGATAGCCGAGTTGGGGTCTGTTTTAGCCAATTTGCTAGTCAGAGTTTCAAGTATATGCTGACGATCAGGGATAGACGTAATTTCTTGCAACCACTTTGTTACCATTCCAATGTCTTTTTTACCCAATTCAAGAACTATGCCGGCAAGCACCCCGCTCCGCTCCTGAGCCGGAAGAGCCTGCGCCCACTGAAATGCTGCGTCAGGATCTTTTTCCGCCCAAGCGGTCGCCAGTTGGGAATCTGCAATTTCACGCCAGTCAGGAGGAAGCTCTTCCAGCAGTTGAAGAGCACCACCGACATCCACTCTGACCATTGCAATCGTCAGATCGCAAAGGGCGCAGTTGCGGTATTTTGAATCCTGCGGGATTTGCTTAACCCATTGAATCGCCATATCTGGATTATTTTTTATCCAGGCGGCAATTATATTTTTAAGCTTTTCGGAATCAGATGCATCCAAGGCCTTTTCCGCCTCTTTTACAAAATCCCGTCCATTATTTTTTATAACTGGAACCAATTTTTCCTTTCCCGTTTTGGAGCCATGCGCAGAATAAGTTTCTGCGAAACTTGCGGTTGGAGCTACTGTTGTGTCTGGCTTCCTGCTTCCAGATGATTTTATTATGATAACCCTGGCGATGAATAAGATAAAAATTAACACCACAACAGCGGTTATCCCAAATTTTGAATTACTCGTGAGTTGAAACGTTTTCTTACGCATAGATAACACCCCGCAAAGAACAAGTAAATATTAAGGTAACCTTTGGCCGCAACCAAAGGATCATAGTATCATAGTGTCAAAGTATTTTTCTCCGGCACTCTGACACAGTGATTTTCCAAAGGAAAAGAACGATGACACTTTGACACTAATAGACAAACTATTCTAATTTCCATTTTCTCTGCATCTTCAGCCATTCCTCCCCAGAAAACCCTTGGACGTGGCAGTCAACAAACACGATGTCTCCGCATTCCTTATGATTTCTCGGCTTGTCCCAGGCAAGCGGGGTATAAGCTGGGCTTGATTGCGTGAGGCCGCCCCTGAATCCATACGAACAGTTGTCATCAGTTATCTCTGAATTTTCAGGAATCGAATCACTTGTTGACGGACAGGTGTAGTTCTTTGTGTCATTTAAATATCCTCCAGCCCGGAGTTCTTCCAGTCCCTTTGCTCCATCTCCGGCGGGAAAGTATCCATTATGTTTCATAGAATACATTGCTACCGCTATCCCTATTTGCCTCAAATTAAATATGCACTGCACTTGGTGTGATATTTTAATTTGTTCAGGCAGCATCTTTTTTCTGACAACTGTCTCATCTGCCGTTGCTACGCCAGTGGTTTTTGAATTGCCGGGATTCTCAGTTGGAACTGTATTCGCGTCAGTGCCCTGACTGTCTGGCACTGTAGTCTTTTGCGTGGTTGCTTCAGCTTGGGTGCTGACAATTTTCCCACGTTCGCCCGAAGCTTTTTCCGGTGTTTTCATGTTTTGAGCGATAATAATTGCTGACGGGACGACCGCTGTTGCGGCGATCGCAGCGGCCACGATTTTGACTTTTCTCCAGAACATCATTTTCAGTACTCCTTTTGCCAAAATTTGTGCATTCGAGCCACCGGCCGCCAAGGTTCCAACCTTGGCTGAAAGCACAGCAGCTTTGACAGAAGAAAGGAGCGCAGCGGAGATTTCAATTTTTGATTCTGCATCCATGAGGGGAATCAGAGCCGCCCCGAGAGCCGGATTGACGTGGCTGAGCCGTTTCTTGAGCACGGCAAGTCCCTCGAAGGCGCGACTGCTCATGGCCGAGATGGAACAACCTGCGATTTTCGCAGCTTCCTTCTCATTGTGCCCCTCCATATAGCGAAGGATGACCGCCTGGCGCTGGATTGCGGAGAGCTTTTCGAGTTCCATGTCAAGATTCCGATGGAGCACTTCTTCAAGTCCCCCCGTCTCATCTTGGGATTTCGACTGGATAAAATCCATACTCTGTTCCTCCTTTTTTTTGCGTCGGACTCTGCTCCGCAAGGAATTCAGCGCCACACGTCTTGCCACGCCATGCAGGTAGGCTGGCAAATTACATTCCGCCCTGAGACTGGCCGCCTTGCTGACCAGCACGATGAATGCCGCCTGAGTCACATCCTCGGCCTCATGGACATCGTTGAGCACACGGTATCCGGTACGGAAGACCATCTTGCCGTAGCGGCCTATGAGCTCGTCCATAGCCTTTCCATCCGAAGTCCGGATGAAATTCCCGAGCAGTTCAGCATCGGACCTTGTTGTCTGTTCAATCATCAAAAACTGTCTCCAAGTTTCCGTTCTTCTATAGTATATTTGCCGGGGGTGCGATTTTCTTGTATGTATTTTTTAAAAAAATAGATTTTTATTTTTTCAGTACAGTATTTTATGAGGCATTAATTAGGCAGAGGGAAACATTCGGCATTGTAGTCACCATATTTCGAGAGAAGTTATTCGTATGAAGGCCAAACCCATGGAACCTCTGCCCTCCAACTGATAGTTACCTTCTTATTGTTGGTGATTGTCGGCCGCAAAATCATCTTCCCATAGTAAAGGCCAAAGAGTGAATCGGGAGAACTGGAATGAGGCATATGGAATGAGTCCGTCTCATATCCCAGTTTTAGACCATCGGGCGTTTTCAAGTCGGTCAGCATTTGTGAACGAAGACCATCAATCTTTTCCAGCACTCGAGTGTTAGTTAGAAAAATCTTTGGTGCTGAGCGAGGCGGGGTACTTGAATCTGATACATCATTTCTCCCGATTGGCGCAGGATAACCATGAATTTCGCCCCTTTTGCCAAGCACGTATATAAATCCTTCAGGAAGACCTTGTCCCCCTGTGAAAAAGGCTTTAGGCCGATGGCCTTTTCCTCCAGTTGATCAACACGGTTTCAGCGGCTTATGAAATCCAGATAGTTTCCCTTGTTTATCACAGAAAAGGAGGCGTTCTTATAATTCCTCCAGCCGGAAGGGGCTGGAATGTTTTTGTTTCCAAACTTGATCTCATACCCATCAATATGCCCGGCATTTTCCTCGACCAGATCAATTTCCTGTCTGTCATAGGTCCTCCTATGCCCTTTGCAATCTCAAATGAGGACGATCCTGTGGCTATAATCTTAATGTCAGGAACATTGTCGGCAATTAGTTTCAGGTTAAGGCCTATTTTCTGGACATGCTGGGCCTCATCTACGGCAAGAAGCTTGTTTGTCCCAACAAAATCCCTGAGTTTTTCCAGCGACTGGCTTTCCATATATTCTCTTACATTCACATCCTCTCCGGTCACATAAAGATATTTTTCCTTGCATTCGGAGAGATAATTTTTGAGAGGAGTCGTTTTCCCAACCCTTCTTGTCCCATATATGATAATCACCTTATAATGATTGTATTCATATTGATTTTTTTGGTATCCATACAGCCATTTTTTATTTATATCCTGTCTCTTCACTCTTATAGATCCCCGGGCCATATTTCAAAGCCTGCAAACTCAAAATGCTTGTCAAAAGTGAAAGCTCTTTGGACTTTTTGGCGTTTCATCAATGCAAAAGACAAAGCATCCGTCATGCTAATCCTTAAATCGGAATATTTTTTGGCAAACGCGGTTGCGACACGAAAATCTTCTCTTTCCACGTGAATCAGCCTTATCTCCTTTGAATCCATCATAGAATCAAGCCAGGCTGAAGCGATACGGGAAGACTGTTGCCGCACAAGAAAATTTGCTGTTTCAACCAGAATAAATTCAGACGATAAGAGTGGATAATGATTTTGCTCAATAAGTTTCCACGACTTTTTCGCCGGTTCCTCATATTGATCTCCAGGCATAAGAAATGCAAGAAATGCCCCAGTGTCAATGAAAAGAGATTGTCCACTCATTTTTTGTCACCAGGAGTTGAGCCATAAAGATATGCATCGTGATTGAGGGCTCCATCGGAAACCCCATATTTTGCTTCTTCCGCAATCTTCTTCATTCCAGAGAACAAAGAATCTGCTTCACGGCTATAGGTCACTCCTGTTTTATTTACTGCAATTGATTTTTCAAGGGATTCTCGGACAAATTCGCCGAAGGAAATCCCTTTTTGCCGGGCTCTTTGCATCGCCAGTTTCTTAGTCCTTTCTGGAAGCATTACGGTTGTTCGAGTCATTTTCACACTCCTTCAAAAGTTTTAACATAATGACATAACTATATTTGCCATAATTATGTTTTTCAAATAAAATCATCTCATTTTTCCATTAACTCTCACCATGTAGGAATTCGGCAGAACAGGTAAATCACTGGAAGTATATAGATTTGTCTGGCGAAAATCATTTTGCACAGACAAATCTAATCAGAATGACTCTGTAAGGGTTGGAACTTCTTTCAATCTTGCGATTGTCAGTTTGTAATCTTTAAGATAGTTTTCGCCTTCCAAGTTCAGATTAATAAAGGAACTTGTGACAAGGGTGTCTATGAAAAATTCCGCATTTGAGAGTATGACCGAACAATTTTTCAAGATCGAGTCAACTCCACCCTTGAATCTGGGCTCCTGTATTTCCTTGGATTTTGTTATGCGTTCTTCGGAGAGATAGACGATATGTTTGATCACGGACTCCTTTGTGAACATTCCTTTTGGGCCGCAGCCGGCAAGTTTTGGAACGGGAATTTTAACATTGAAATCGTCTATGGCAGTATAATAGTCCGAAGTTCCATATTCCCGCTGATCCGCTTTCTTTGTATAGAGAAAATCATATAGGATGCTCATTTTAATTGCAGCAATTGAAAGAATAGGTTCGCTCGAGTCTATATGGCTGTATCCTTTGACCCATTTCTTTTTCACCAGATGCTCGACAGCATGTGCAAGAGTCAGCATTTCATATATTACCTGCTTGAGAATTTCCGAATTCGTCGCTTTCTTTTTCATGGAGATACACGCTTTCTTTTATTAATAATTGCGGGTGGTCATGTGGCTGGGTTGGGGTTAAGCCTGCAAGAACATCCTCAACTGCAATGTAATCCATGATTCTGATTTTAAAAGCTATAATTGCAAATAAAAGCAGAAATAAAGGTGAGATGTCAGTTTTTCCCGGTACTTCCGAAGCCGCCGCCGCCCCTCTTGCTGTCGGAGAGAGAATCGGTGTATTCAATTTCAACATCAGGAAGTTTGCCTATGACCATCTGTGCGATTCTGTCGCCACGCTTGACAGAATAAGGCTGCTTTCCGGCATTGAGCATTATTATTCCAACCTCTCCGCGGTAACCGGCATCAATCGTCCCCGGAGAGTTCAGAACTGTGAGAGCATGTTTGAGAGCGAGCCCGCTTCTTGGTCTGACCTGTGCCTCGAATCCGGGGGGAATTTCCATGAAAACCCCGGTCGGGACAACATGCGGTTCTCCTGGTTTCAGCTCCATCTCGACTCTGGATTTCAGATCGAAAGCCGCATCGTCGTGGTGTGCCTTGGCAGGTCTCAAATCATCTGTCCCCTCGAGCATTTTTATTTTCACAGTCACTTTTTCACTCATAATAGAAATCCCTTTTATTTTTGAACTCCACAAATATTGAAAATCCCTGAAACTCTGATAATGTAAACTCTATTTTTAATGTCGCAAGCAACCAACACAACTTAATAGAGGAGAATAAAATGGCGGGAAATCTTTCAGACGGAATTTATGCGAAAATGGAGACAAGCAAGGGGACAATCACTCTCGAACTCTTCCACAAGAAAACACCTTTGACAGTTGCGAATTTCGCAGGTCTTGCCGAAGGGAAAATAAGCTCCTCGCGCAAGGGAGTTCCTTTCTATGACGGACTCAGCTTCCACAGGGTCATCGCCGATTTCATGATCCAGGGCGGATGTCCGCAGGGAACAGGCACCGGCGGACCGGGATACAGTTTCCGTGACGAATTTGATCGTTCCCTCAAACACAGTGGACCAGGCATCTTTTCCATGGCCAACTCGGGTCCAGGAACAAATGGAAGCCAGTTCTTCATCACACACATCGCCACACCCTGGCTTGACGGCAAACATACGGTATTCGGAAAAGTCGTCGACGGGATGGATGTCGTGAACAGCATCAGACAGGGGGACAAAATCCTGTCGGTGAAAATTCTGAGAGTCGGTCCGGATGCCGAAAAATTTACCGCTGACCAGGCGCATTTTGATTCGCTGAAAAAATAGAGCAGACACTCCGAGGATTCTTTGATTTGAAAGGTGAGGTAATTGCAAAATTACCTCGAACCGATGAAAAACTAACGGAGGGTGGACTTTCCAGTCCGCCATTTGAGTTCAATTTTCGCGGGTAAGAAAACCCGCGCTCCTTTAAAGTTCGACTTTTGCAATCGGCTCAGGGTGCTGGCTCCGGGACGCGGGACGGCTCTGCTGGGACGTTCCAAGGCGGCTGGTGCCGGACTTTCGGAGAATGCTCTTAAAGCGTGGGTCACAAAGCTTCCGCTAGCGAAAGTGATCTCGGATGACTCCGGCATCTGGGTGATCCTGAGAACAAGTCTCCCCTCCGGATCGGATCCGTGGACGCACCGTCTCCACGTACCGGAGAACAGTCAGGCCTCCTCTGACACCACGCCCCAGTCTCCATTTATAACGCAGTGGTGGGGCTTGCCACGTCAGGAAGGATTCTGGGGCACCACGGTCGTTGCATGCAACGGACGCATGTTCGCAATCTGGAGCAGCCGCAGACCATCGGATCAGGTGTCGCTGACGGCGTGCGCGGTTGACAATGTCTGGATCGGTGGCAGCCAGCCGCTGGATCTCAAAACCGGAAAAATTGCCAAGGGTCCCACCTTTATCGCAAGTGGCTGTGGTCCAACTAATTCCACCCCCGGATATCTGGTGACGTGCTTCGGCTCCATCCTCGATCTCAAGTCCGGCAAGGTAATCAAGCAGGATGACATCAAATCGCCCTGCGATGTCGGTTCCATCATCTCCGACGGTCTTATGATCACTATGCCATCCGAATGTGGTTGTGCATACCCTTTAAAAGGCTACCGTGTGTTGACCTCGGCGGGAAAATTTCAAATGCACACGGCACCTGACCGGAAGAAACGGCTGACGGTACTCGACAAATCGGTACCGGCGCCAAGATCTTCGCGCCGCCGACCATTTGGAAGGGCCGCCTGCTGGCGGGTGGCGGAGACGGCAGGATATATTGCCTGGACGCGACAACTGGCCGCTGTCTCTGGAAATTCATGGCCGCGCCAATTGACCGGCGCGTGTTCTGGTATGGACATCTCATCAACACCTGACCAGTCATCCCCGGAGTCGTTGTCAATGACAACATCGCCTATGCCGTAGCAGGCTATCAGAAGGACAATGGAATTTATGCCTACGCGCTTGACCCCGGAAACGGCAAGGTGCTTTGGGAGAAGGATGATGCCGGCAAAGGCATCCAGGACGCTTCCAACGATGGACTCGGCAGCTTCGGCAACAGCGCCGTGGGCGCCGGAAGACTCTGGATCAACTCTTCCACAAGTACGCCGGGATCCTTTGACTTGAAATCAGGCAGTTGGAAGCCCGTGGGTTCGGGACAGTTCGGAAGCGAAATCGGAGTTTTCGACGGGAAGTGGATCGTTCACGGCGGGGCACGCCTCTCTGAGACACAAGACAACTTGGGATACCCTCTGTCGTCAGGATTTTCAGTTTGCGCCGCGGAGAGTTCTTCACAGAGCAAGTTATGCGACGGTCTGGGGATGCCCGCATGGGACAAGAACGGGAGCCCGACAGCCGAATTCCCGGACAGGTTTATCATGAACATGGCCACTTGGAAACCGTCCGGCATTCCAGTTGCTTTCGCCCTCGCCAAAGACCAGTTTGTCGCGACCTACGGGCAAGGTAAGAATTTCAAGGTTGGCGGATTCCGCCGCACTGATGGTTCGCCCATCTGGACTGTTGATCTGCCTGAACAACCTGTTCTCAACCGTCTGGCGCTGGATCGCGACGGCCATGTGCTTGTCACATTGTGCGATGGCTCGATCATCTGCCTGGGCGGACCAAGCATCGAAGAGGTGACCGGGAACAAGGATGAACTCGTCTTCCACTTCAGCCGGATTGACGGCGGGCTAGTCGCCAAGGATTCTCCTGATGGCACAGTCACAGGGTTGACAATCACCGATGCGAAGGGTGTCTCAAAACCATTGAAAGGCCGTATCGAAGGTTCGAATCTCACGGTGCCAATAAAAAATGAAATTCCTCCTCTTCAAATTGCCACTGATGCCACCTGCAATCTGTGCGCCAAGGATGGAACAACCATCTCTGGTTTCAAGTGGAATTCGCTGCGGATGGAATTTGCCATGGGTACAACGAAGACACTTACGTTTACCGCCAGCGATTCGCTGGACGGCGATCTCTGGAAAACTGACAAGGCCTACAGCATCTCCGGAGCGAAGGTTACAAAAGTCGAAATGTATTCCGGAGGGCGCACGGTGCATCTTACTACCGACAAATCGTGGAAGATGGGCGAACCTATCGTTATGTCATATCCTTGTCTGCCAACGAAATCCGCAGAAGGCCCATGGGCGGAACAGACCTTCACCATGGCTCCCGGCCAGCCTGTCGGCCCGGTATTGCTGCAAGAATTTCTGATCGGAGAAGTGAAAGAGAAGATCAACCCCGCGACGGTCCTCGGCAGCAACACTATCGACAAGGATACTAGACCGGGCGCAGGCGACAAGTGGAAAGTTTTCAGAAACAACTCGGGAATCTTCGATCTCCTGGCGTGTGCGGGGAAGGGGAATTTGAACAATGCGATAGCCCACGCAGCAGTTTACATCTGTTCCGATGCGGACAGGAAAGTGCAGTTGTGGGCGGGAAGCGGTGGCGGCGTGAAAATCTTTGTGAACGGCAATATGGTGCACAACATTACTGCCGTCCGGGGATGCATTCCTGACAACGACAAGATCAAGGATGTGCAACTTGTGAAAGGTTGGAACACAATTCTAATGGCCGTTGCGCATGGTGGAGGAGGATGGGGATTCTGTCTGCGCATCCGTGACGAAAACGGAAAAGATCCTGTCGGTCTGAGGTATTCCACCGAGAAGCCGGCAGCACCATAAGTCTACTGTTTTATTGTCATTTCTTAAATTTTTAAATCTTGAAGGGCGGCGCTTGTCGGAGCTGCCGGTTTTGACAAGGAAAACCATCTTGTATCATAAGTGAGACATGGTGTGCCATTTTAGGTAATAGTGTAAAATATTAATAAACAACTTGTTACAACTGTATTTGTCATCTAAATTCATTATATGTGCCACCATTGATACACTAATAAATAAAACATGGCACAGTGACAAGATGAATAATATACATATAGCCTTTATACGCAATAAGATATGTATTATATGCATGCCATGGCATGCTTTATGCTGATTCCAGTAGCTCACAGATATTTTTTACAAAGGTGCAAAGTGCAAAATGAAAAATTTCATATATTTCATGAGGCTTCTGAAGCCATACAAAGCTCTTATTTTCGGCGGAATAATCAGCCTGATCGTATTTGCAAACCTGGGGCTTGTCTTCCCATGGATGCTTAAAATCATCATAGACAAGGTACTTGGTTCATCAGATGTTGGCCTTCTATATGCGGTATTGGGGGCGATAGCGCTGATATACCTGATGCGTTCCGTGTTCTTCTACATAAGCCACTACTTCATCTACTACTTATCCCAGAGGGTGATGTTCGACATAAGGAAGAAGCTTTTCAAGCATCTCCAGAGCCTGTCCCTCCGTTTTTACACGGAGTACAGGACTGGCAAGCTGATATCAAACATAATAACAGATGTTGCAAGGCTGGAGCAGATGATAATCGGAAGCCTTGTGAATGTCGCATCGAACACTTTTACCATCCTGTTCATCATGGGCGTCCTCTTCCTGATGAATCCGGTCATCGCCATGGTCAGCTTGATACTTCTTCCGCTTCAGCTTGTGAATTTCATCTACTTCAGAAATAAAATAACTGAACAAAACATTGATCTGAGCGAGAAGATGTCAGAGATCTCCGCAAACCTCGCAGAGACATTAAATGGTGTCAGGGTGGTGAAATCATTCGCGAAGGAACGCAGCGAAAACCGCAGTTTCATCTCTCACATGAGACCGGTGCTTGATCTTACCGTAAACATGAACATGAAAGGCGTCTTCTGCTGGATTTTCGCCGAACTGATCAGCATTCTCTGCGTCATCATAGTGATTGCAGCCGGTGCTTCAAGGGTCATGAACGGCAGTATGACAATCGGCGAATTTGTAGCCTTCTACACTTATCTTAGCATGCTGCTGGGCCCGATCGTTGCGCTGAGCGGACTTTCGACCACCATCTCCAACGGCCTTGCAGGTGCCGCAAGAATCATGGAGCTGCTGAATACGATTCCTGAGATCGTCGAATGCGAATCGCCGGTCAGCCTTGAAGAGATGAAAGGCGAAATCAGCTTTAAGAACGTAACTTTTGGCTACAATGGCAAATCCGTCGTGAAGGATTTCTCCCTGGACATTCTTCCCGGCCAGAAAGTCGCATTTGTCGGACCCAGCGGTTCCGGCAAATCTACGATAGCAAATCTCATCCTGAGGTTCTATGACATTAACAATGGTTCAATAACTGTTGACGGTCATGACATAAAATCAATCGCGCTGGAATCATACAGGGGGAAAATAGGTGTAGTGCTGCAGGAGCCTTTCCTTTTCAGTGGTACGATAGAGGAAAACATCGCCTATGCCGACAAGGACGCGACCCAGGCTGAAATTACATCGGCCGCCAAAATGGCCAATGTCGAGGAATTCGTCAGCAACCTGGAAAAAAAATACAAGACGGAAATCGGTGAAAACGGCGTAATGCTCTCAGGGGGGCAGAAGCAGAGGATAGCGATCGCCAGGGCGGTATTGAACAATCCCAAGATGCTTATCCTTGACGAGGCCACCTCCTCGCTGGACTCAATATCGGAATTTCTTGTCCAGGACGCCCTTGACAAGCTCATGAATGACAGGACCACAATCATAATCGCCCACAGGCTGTCCACGATAAGGAACGCCGATCTGATTGTCGTCATGGAAAATGGAGTGATCATGCAGAAGGGTACGCACAGTGAGTTAATTGTGGAGGATGGGCTTTACAGGGAAATGTATATGGCGCAGGAGGAAGTACATAAATTCGGAAAGATCACGGCTGTAGGAGAAGATCGGTCGCGGATGGCCGCCATGATTGATACCACGACAAAGGTCTGCATTCCGGTATCCCGAAAGGGCAAGGCATTGAAGGAAAAGGCATTTGCCAGCGCGGCATAGAGCCTGGCAAGTGAAGAATAATACGCAGAAATCCGTCACTACTGATTGGGAATCCGAATGAGAAACAAATCCGACATGCATGGGAAACTCAGAGTCTTCAGGATGCTGATCATCATCGCATTGCTGGTGGCGGTCTCCGTGGGCATGATGCTTGCACTCCTGAAAATGGATGATGTTGTCTATGCAGACGGCGAACTTGGCGGATTGAACGATTATGAATTCAAGTCCATGGTCGATGGGAAAATAATTGAAATATTGAAGGATGACGGCCAGCAGGTCAAGAAGGATGAAGCAATTCTGAGGCTTGATTCGACGGAGCTTGAAGACAAGGTTGAAAATATCAGAAGTTCAGTGAGCGAGCTGGAGGCTGAATTGGAAGTGAAGGATGCCTCATTGAACCTCCTTCACACCGATCCCCTTCCGACTCGCTACCGTAACATCGAAATAGAAGTTGAGGAGGCGCATAAAAGATTGGATAAAAGCAGCGATAAGCTAAAAAGATACAATGGGATCAAGAACGTAATATCAAGGGCAGAACTCGAGAAAGTTGAAATTGAGTACATCACGGATGAAGCCACAGCGAAAAAACTCGAGAGCGATTACCAGAAGGTGAGCGACGGGATGAGCAGGAAGATCATCAGCCAGGCCGAAAGCGAAATGAAGCTCCTCAAGGTGAAGCTGGAAAACACCCGCAAACAGCTCAAACTGCTTGAAAGGCACTTGGCCGACTATACCATCAAGGCTCCAGTGGACGGGGTGATAACTTATATGCCATACAAACCCTCCAGATATGTGCAAAAAGGTGACCTGCTCTGCCGCATGGCCACTGTCAAGATGAAAAAGTACACCGCCTATGTCGATGAAAGGAAGATCTACAAGATACAACCAGGGCAGAAGGTCAGGATAAACAGCCGTTCATACAACTATTACAATTTCGGCTATTTTACAGGTAAAGTGCTGGAGATCAACGAACTGCCGATCGAGAAGAAGGGTGCATATTACTATCCCGTCGAAATCCTTGTGACTAACGAACTTTACAATCTCAAGCTGGGATCGACTGCTGAAATCATGATAGTCACAGGCAGGGAGAGGATTATCACCTCCCTCCTCGGCCTAAACAACTGAACTTGTACTGAGCCTTACCGCAAACTATAGTACCAGAGTACATGATTCTTGGAAAAGGGTTATGTTCCGAAATTCCGATCAGGAGGAATTTCGTGTTTCAGATTTACTTGGGAAAGCATGAGACGGATAGACTAGGTTTTGCCACAGGGATGTAGCTTAAAAACTCCAAAGGTTAGGAAGTCTGAATAATATGAGATACGCCAACAACAATGACTGGACTCTCTTCGTGAGGGAGCACCACAGGCCTCCTGTGAGGGAGTGCATTTATGAGAGCTGGCTCAGGGCGGCAGGATTCGGGCTGGATCCTTTCGGAAGCCAGATTCTCCCTCAGCAGGCAAATGCCCCATCACGACAGAGCGATGAATTCATCGCCCTGCTGAAATCTCTTATAGACAGGCCCTTGAAAGGTATTTCCGTATCAAGAATCGCCTGGCTCCTATGCTCTCCAGATGGCAGAATCCTGGAAATTTCATCACATAACCAGGAGATATCGGAACTCCTGAAAAGCTCCGGCATGATTGTTTCATCCATGCTGGACGAAAAGAATGCAGGCACCAATGCCGTCGCGCTGGCGATACAAAACGGACAGCCGTCGTTCTGCCATGGAGCCGAGCATTTTCTGAAGAAGCTGCATCCGTTTTCAGCTGCATCAGCCCCTTTCTACGGAACTGACGGCACATTGAAAGGATACATGGCCCTCATCGGACTGCTCCCGGAAACTGATGCACTGCTGCTCATGGTCGCGATCCTACTTCTTGTACAGCTTTACGACAAGGAACTGCGAATAAGCAGGTTTAAAGATCTGTACAAGGATCTGAAAAAGCAGTTCACCAGGATATACAACGACGACTTGAAGCCCATAGTCATGGTCAACAGGAATGCATATATCCGCCAGATGAACCCTGCGGCAATGAAGTTTTTCAACTATTTCGACAGAAGCAACATAGATGAGAAAAACCTGGACAAGCTGGCCTCTTTCAAACCCGCCGCGAAGGAAATCGCACAAAGCGCCATAGCTTGCACCGACAAGAACATTGAAATCCATATCTCCGACCAGCACCTGGATGTCACATACGACAAGATCCCGCTCTACAGCGAGTCCGATGAATTCCTGGGCAACATACTCATATTCAATGAGAAAGGCGAGAGGAGCAATGCAAAGAACGAAACCGTTTCCGAGGCCAAGTACACATTCGACAACATCATAGGCAGAACTCCCAACATTGTAATGGCAAAGGAACTGGCCACGCGTGCCGCAAAGACCTCGGTGAGCATCCTCCTTGTCGGCCCCAGTGGAACAGGAAAGGAAATGTTCGCCCACAGCATCCACAATGCAAGCAACAGGAAGAAATTTCCATTTGTCGCGATAAACTGCGCCGCCATCCCAAGGGAAATAGCCGAAAGCGAGCTTTTCGGCTACGCCGATGGTGCATTCACTGGTGCAAGCAAGGGCGGACGCACAGGCAAGCTGGAGTTCGCTGACAAGGGAACCGTGTTCCTTGATGAAATCGGAGACATGCCCATAGAGCTTCAGGCAAAACTGCTCAGGCTGCTTGAAGATCGCTCAATAACACGTATCGGAGAAAGCAAGGAAATACCCATCAACATTAGAATCATAGCCGCCACAAACAGGGATATACCGCAGCTCATCGAGAAAGGTGAGTTCAGGGAGGATCTCTACTACCGCCTAAATGTCTCATCCATAAAGCTTCCCCCTCTTTCAGACAGCGTGGAGGACATTCCGGAGTTCGTCCAGAACTTCATTGAATACTTCAACGAGCTGATGGGCAAGAAGGTCAAGGGCGTGGATGAGGAGATCATGAAAAACTTCAAGTCCTATTCATGGCCAGGCAATATCAGGGAGCTGCGCAATGCGATTGAATTCGCTGTCATGCTCAACAGCGGCGAGGAGCTTATCACATGGAAAGATCTGCCGGGGCAGTTCCGCATGGCCTTGCTTTACAAGGATCCTGCGGATATTCAGAGCAGAGATCCGCTGCTCCAGGAGAGAATAGGCATTGAAAACAGCGAAAAGACCATGTACCAGAAAGCCATAACAATGGCCAACAGCAACATGACCGAAGCCGCCAGGATCCTCAATGTGGGCAGAAGCACCCTCTACAGGAAAATCAGGAAATTCGGGCTCAAGATCTAGGTTTCCTCAGTTCGGATTACTGATACTGGCTGATAGAAATTTCGATTCTATTATGCTGTGTTTTCAGACTGGCATCTTGATTTCTCTCCATATTGCATTACGGTATGGAGACTTAAAACTTTGAAGATGAATCTTATCCATGTTTCAGACAGTTCTCATAGTTGATGATCACGAAGAGATTCTGAAGATTCTCGAGAAGGTTCTTTCGCGGCTCGAAGGTGTCGAGGTAATCAGGTCACACAGCTCGGAGGAGGCACTTGAGAAACTTCAAGACAAACAGCTTTCCCTGGCGATAATAGACGTGATGCTTCCTGGCCTGAATGGGTTCGAACTTGCCGACAGGATCAGGGAGAATCCGCTCAATCTGAAGGTCTCACTCATCTTCATCTCCGGTGTCTATATAGACTACAGCCATATCTTCAAGGGATATCAAACTGGTGCAATGGACTACATAACGAAGCCTTTCGACACCAAGATCCTCTTCAGCAAGATACAGGGGCTCCTCGAGGTGGACAAGCAGAGGCAGACGCTTGAAAGCATAATTGCACAACGCACCAGCGAGCTTACCGAAACGAACAGGAAGCTGGTCCATGCGCTCAACGAATGGCAGGTGACTTTTGACAGCATAAGCGATCCCATATTCATAATGGACAGGAACTTCAACATTCTCAAACAGAACAAGGCGTTCGAAGAACACATACCCCTGGACAAGATGGTGGAATATTTCAAGTCCGTGAATCTCAAGGCGCATGAACGCAAGGATCTTCTGTCTCCTGACTATGCGAAGGAACTTCAGATACCGATGGAAGGCGAAACATACACCTTCGACATGGACATAAACATAATTCCGTGGAAGGATGACACAGCGTTTCTTGGAGATATGAGGGACATCAGTATACGCAAGGCCGCCGAGAAAAAACTTATGGAGACGATGAACACGCTGGAGCTCTCGAACAAAGATCTGGAGAATTTTGCCTACGCGATGTCGCACGATCTCAAGGAGCCGCTGAGGACAATATCCGGATTCATCGCAATGCTCGCCAAGAAACACGAAAAGGATCTCGATTCGGACGGTAAGCATTTCCTAAACAGAATAGAGGAGGCAGCCACAAGGCTTCAGACAATGATCAACAATGTCCTGGAATATTCCACGGTGGCACAGAAGAACGAGATAGTCTCGGTTGACAGCAACCACATAGTCAAGACTGCTCTCCACAATCTGCATGCTCTTGTGAAGGAAGGCGGAGCTGTGGTAAAATATGACAAGCTTCCTTTTATAAGGTGTTCTCCCGTACAAATTACGAGGGTCTTCCAGAATATTGTTTCGAACGCCATCAAATTCTGCGGAGCTTCCAAGCCTGAAATCCTAATTTCACACACCGAAAATACGGAATTCATCACGTTCTCCGTGAAGGACAACGGCATAGGAATTGATCCCAAGCATCACGACCGGATATTCATTTTCTTCCAGAAACTTCATGGGCGCTATGAATACGAGGGGCTCGGAGTCGGCCTCTCGGTCTGCAAGAAGATCATTGAGAACCATGGTGGGCGCATCTGGGTCGAATCAAGTCTCGGTGCAGGTAGCACCTTCCATTTCACTATTCCAAAATAGTCCTATAGTTTATCAATTTCAAATCCCGGACATATCATTTACATAGTTGAGCCGATTGCAAAAGTCGAATTTTAAAGGAGCGCGGGTTTTCTTACCCGCGAAAATTGAACTCAAATGGCGGACTGGAAAGTCCACCCTCAGACATCTGAATCCGCGACATCGTAAAAATCTGCGAAATTTCGCCGTATCTTCCTTAATAATCAGGGAATAAAAATACTGGGGTATCCCCTTGACTAAAGTAACACAAGGGGTAGTGTATCAATATGGAAAACTACCCC
>CAIQLG010000005.1 GCA_903872565.1 uncultured Lentisphaerota bacterium
ATTATTCCGCTTCCTGACGGCGCGGAGATGATAAGCGAGGTGTCGAAACGGCAACGTTATGCACTAAACCTTCTTGGAATTCCTGCAGAAATTTTTCTTTCCAAAAAACCTAGCGGCAAAAAAAAATCAATTTAGGATATCATGTGAACTTCATGGCAACACTGCCCAGATGTTGTAGTCGCGGTCTGCACTTGGCCCCGGAAGTCGGGACAGGTTGATGTAGGCCGCCTGAAAAGTGAACCCGGGTTCACTTCCGGAAGGCCGCAGGTGCCGGCCCTCAATGAGCGGGAAATCCTGCGTATTAACACTGCAGATCAACTTCTGCACCAAAAGAGGCAGAAGTCGCCGGTTCAAACTTTGGTTGAACTTCCGGGCAGAGCTGCCCAAATGTTGACCTGCTGGGACTTGTCCCAGAAACTAGGGACAAGTGGGGAATAGGATTCAGACGCAAGGATGTTAGAAAATGCTGGAACAAATGGCGTAAGAAGATACCGGTTGAATGCAGATGATCAGGAAGAGGAAATACCTCTTTTTTAGCTATGAGGACTATTGAACTAAACTGTCGCAACGCCGATGCTAACCTGCCTGAACCGCCTAACAGTGAGGGGGTAGGTTAAGCGGTTTGTCGCCTTCTTTTATTCTACCAGAGTCTATCTTTCTTCTTTAGATTGCATTTAACACATAGAACTTGTCCGTTCTGTGAATTTGTTTTCCCTCCCCGAATCCATGCAACAACATGGTCTGCATGCCAATCGAATTCTCCAACCTGCTTTTTACAGGATTGACAGGTGTGTTTGTCTCTTTCGTAGAGTTGAATCTTCTGGTTATTATCAAAAATTCGCCTGGGGTCGAGTTGAATTGTAGCCATAGACGGAAAAGAGTTGAAATAATCCAACAATAGAATCTTGAACCTCTCTTCAATTGATCGTCGAGAGTTAGCAGCACTGGACATAAAAAGTTTATATTCAGTATCCTGCAATCGCTTTGCTTCTGAAGACTGATACCATTTAAGAAATTCATCATAGAAGGTCTTTGTTAATTTGTTTGACGCACTAATAAAAGACATGAGCAGATAAATGTTTATACTTTGCGCCCGATTTAAGAGTCTTGTTTTGTCTGGAAAGACCTTATCCAAGATATCCAGAATTTGCTTCATGCGCTCTATCGATGTTTTAGGAGATTTTTTCTGATAATCGGCATACATTTTTGAGAGAAGTCGGTCAGGAATATCAGAAGATCCGCCATTTAGCTCAAGAAGCATCATTTGGGCCGCAACTTGGTCATGAGCATAGCGAAAATTTCCAAATGTCACTTTGCTGAAGAATTTATGACGAGCAAGTAGTCTAATATTTTCGGTCATTTCACCAGGCATGGCGTTTCGTACTTCGGCAGGCTTTAGCGGAGTACCATTGTTAAGCCTGTAAAAAAGATCGGCTATTTCATCTTCTGTGGCTTGCTGGATTATAACAACATCAAGTGTGTATTTATGTATACGTTCAACTTTTATCTTTGACGGCAATTGTTCGTATGTGCATTCGGCGATGTCAAAGAGTTTGTCGCCAACAAGAACATGCTCTGCTTCTTCTGATAGTGAATATTTATTTAAAAGAAACTCCCATAATGCCCTCATCCTCTGTTGTCCATCAATGATTTCATAAGTGAAACCATTTGTGTTTGTCTCCCTCAAGTATAACTTTGGAATATCGATTTTCCTGAGGATGCTATCGATCAGCAATTGTTTTTGGTCGGGCTTCCATACTGCTGAACGCTGATATGTTGGATTCGGGTTAATGTCCTTTTCATATTCCTTGAAAGTTAATAGCGGCCAGTGTTCACTTTTTGTTTCCATAAGTATGTCTCCATTTATTATTTTATGGCGAACGATTGCTTTGAGTCGCTTCCCTTGGGACGTCGCCTCCGAGGCTTTGCTTGCTAATTGTTTCTTCCAGTCGTAAATATTCACTAACCATGTACCAAAGTTAGCCTTCCAGGATAAATCTTCAAGGAAATCTAAAATGATTTCCCGCACAGGCGCATAGACAAGTCCTGCGGCAGCTTCCTGGTTGTCCTGGTGCTTACGCCTCCCGGCTGAATCCCCGGAATGTACAGATATTTACAAAATACCACTTGTAAAAATGTTGACAAGCCTTATCGTACATATTACGGCTGTAAGTTTTTTATATTTTACTGAATAGTAATTACTTTCGTTGGGGGAAGATGAAAAAGAAGCTCATGTCTGGGGTGTCCGTATTTTGTATAGTTTTTATGCTGGTGTTTTATGTGCAATCAGCGGAAATGTCTTCCAAGTACAATGTAAATAATGGAACTGCAACTGCTTCCAAAACAGCCGAAGCCGGTAACGCTGAACAGTCTTTCTCTTTTTCCGAACTCGGGCGAAAGGCTACCGAAAAAGCTGACTCGAACTCTCTCGGAATCAAAGCTGTTGACAACGGGGTGGAAATTGTCTGTAAGCTTCAGGCACTTGAGGCGTTGGTAACATCATCCGGAATTTCAATCAAATCCACTTCCGACACAGAAGGCAGTGGTGAGTTCAACATGAAAGTTGCTGGACTCGGCCGCATGAATAATGCAATGTCACCAGTTTCATCAGACGCAACAGTTACAGCGACGCAAGTCTACTCTCAAATTATCCGTCAGGAACTTGTTGAAGAATACACGGTCTCCGGCGATGGCATTCGTCAGGATTTTATAGTTTTGAAAAGACCGAAAGGAAATGGTGAACTTGCGCTTGCCGTCGGACTCAGCGGTGCGACCGCTGAATTCACAGGCTCAGGGCTTAAAATTCGTCTCTCGGAAACTGGCAGGGAATTTGCGTATTCAAATCTGCTAGTTACAGATTCAACTGGCAAAAAACTTCCTGCTGAATTTAAAATAAATTCTCACTACAAATTTATTGTCAGCATTGACGACTCCGATGCTGTTTATCCAATCCGTATTGACCCGACCATTAGTGATGCAAACTGGATCAGTATAGGGGATATGGGGGGCGAAGTATATGCTGTGGCCTGCGATTCTTCCGGAAACCTTTACGCAGGAGGAGTGTTTCTTACCGCAGGAGGAATATCGGCAAAATATTTCGCCAAATGGAATGGCTCCACATGGAGCAAGCTCGGAGATGTTGTGCCTGGATCGGGGCCAAACGGTTCTGTTGATTCGATTGCGTGTGACTCATCTGGAAACATCTATGTTGGAGGGCAGTTTTACGACGCGGTTTATAATCAGTATTATATCACAAAGTGGAATGGCTCGTCATGGAATGCTCTCGGAAGTGGATTAAATAGCTATGCCAATGCCCTCGTTTGCGACTCTTCCGGAAATCTCTATGTGGCAGGTTCCTTCACCACCGCAGGGGGAGTGTCGGCAAACAGGATTGCCAAATGGAACGGATCGTCATGGAGTGCGCTTGGTTCGGGAATAGATAGTAAAGTTAACGCCCTCGCTTACTATTCTGGAACTCTGTATGCAGGAGGGGAATTCTACACCGCAGGCGGAGTCTCGGTAAATTACGTAGCTAAGTGGAACGGCTCGTCATGGAGCGCGCTAGGATCGGGAGCTGGCGGTTATCCTGTTAATGCCCTTGCCTGCGACTCTTCCGGAAATCTTTACATGGGAGGTGCCTTCTTAACGGCAGGTGGAGTATCTGCAAGCAAGATTGCCAAATGGAACGGATCATCATGGAGTGCGCTTGGTTCTGGAATGAATGGATCTGTCACCACTCTCACATTTGATTATTCCGGAAATCTCTACGCAGGAGGAGCTTTTAGCACTGCGGGCGGAGTTAATATCGGGTATGGGATCGCCAAATGGGACGGTTCATCATGGAGTGCTCTCGGATCTGGAGTGAACCAGTATATCAGAGCGATTGCTCGTGATTCTTACGGCAACATTTATGCAGGAGGTCCCTTCACAGTCGCAGGCGGCAAGACTTCACGATATATAGCAAAGTGCCTTATCCCATATACTGTAAATTTTATTACTGATGGCACTTCAGGTGCCACCTTAACAGGAACAACAACGCAGATCGTCAATGGTGGCGGGTCATGCTCGGCAGTCACCGCCAATGCACCTGCCAGTTACAACTTCTCTAAGTGGACCAAGAGTGGCGCTGACTACTCTACCAACAACCCTCTAACGGTCACGAATGTCACTAAGGACATGACTTTCACGGCAGTCTTTTCCATTAAAACCTTTACGCTAACATACACTGCAGGAGCAAACGGATCGGTCACGGGAACCTCTCCGCAAACTGTGAACTACAATGCGAATGGCACGGCAGTGACTGCGGTTCCATCCACCGGCTACCACTTTGTGAACTGGAGTGACAGTTCCACATCCAATCCGAGAACGGATACGAATGTCACGGCAAATATCAGTGTCACTGCGAACTTCGCTGCCAACGATGTCCAGATAACTAGAGCCTGCTCGAAAAGGTCGAGCTAGGCTAAAAAAAATAAAAAATAATTTGAAATATTACTTGAAATATCATCGCAACATGTTATAATGCAATATATTACAAAACATTAACAACATGGAGCGATGATAATGAAA
>CAIQLG010000006.1 GCA_903872565.1 uncultured Lentisphaerota bacterium
ACCGCTCGAAAAAAACAAAAACCCGTTGGGCTCGGGATATTTCTTTCAGTTCGGCGGGCAGATGAACACCCTGAACAAGTTGCTGAAAAACGGGCAGCAGCGGCAGCTTGATGAGGCACCTAAAAAACTGATTTCACAGGAAACCACGCACAAGGTGGTGGTGGAAAACGACAGGGGCCATCTGCGCTTTTTTGTCGACGGCGAACAAATATTGAGCGACACGGACAAGCAGCCTGTTGTAGGCGTAAACTATGACCGGGTTGGCTTCTATTTTTACACTGCCTTCAAGGTGACGAACGTCAAGGTGTACGTGAAACGGCTGCCGGACGATATGAGATAAGCACCTCTAGCAGAGAAAAAAAGAGAAGAGCGATGAGGCATGTAATGACAATGTGTCTGGTCGCAACTGTGCTGCTCATGGTGACTGCCGGGAGCTTGGTGGGTCAGGAAGACTCGAAGAAGAATGCCCCCGAGGTTCGTACGGCGCCGCTGATCCTGGTTATACTGAATTAGGTTCAGTTTTTAATTCTCAATAATTAATTTTCAATATTCAATTCTCAAGTTGTTCTGCCTTAAACTTGAGCATTGAGCATTGTGTGTTGAACATTGAATATTTTAAATAATAACCCAAACAAAGTATAATAAGGGGGCGAGCCTGGCACCTATCATCGGATCATCGTGTTCAAGGACGCGCCACCAATGACCCGGAAGGCGGCCGACAAGCTGGCCACCTATATTGAGAAGGTGGGCGGCGCAAAATTAAGGTAACAAAAAAAGGAGACTCAAAATGCCGACTCTGCATAAAACTGCGATCAAAAAGTCCGTTTCTTCCATTAATGACTCCATGAACAAAACGAAGCTCCAAGATCAGCTTGCTGGTCATAACGTGGTGTTTACTACGCCGCCCCGCACCTATCGCGAAGCGCTGCCTTGCGGCAACGGACGTTTCGGCGCCCTGTGTTACCGACCCGGCCCCTGGGAATGGTGCATCAACAAGTTGGATGTAACTCTGGATGACTATAAGGATTACAGTCAGGACGACGACCCGGCCATTAGCCAGGAATATATATTAGCTGCGGAATTGTCGCCGAGCTGGTCGGAAGTTTTGAAAGCCGTTGAACGCAAAGATGGCGCCCGGATGAACACCTTGTTTAATGAACAGGTTGCACGCTGGTCTTCCATGACGAAGGCGAAAATCGGGGAGCGTCACAAAGCCAGCGGCGGTTTTCCAAACACGAACGTGCTACCGGCGATCTTGCAGGTGTTCACGCACGAGGCACCTTGCACGGCCTTCAAAGAAGAACTCAATCTCTATCAAGGCCGGATCACCGCGCAATCGACCGAAGGAACCGCCCGTTACACCATGGATTGCGACGTGGATCCGGACCAGGATGTAATGGCTATTCATTTTGCCGCCCGCGCGGGTGTCTTGCCGATCACCCGCATTGTGCTGAATCGTCCGCCACATGATTGCCTGCGGGCCACGCGGCCGAAATTCGGACTCACCGGCGATTGTTTGTGGGTCGAGTACACCTTTGAAGACCATTTCAGCTACGTCGTCGTGGTGCGCATCGCAGGCGCCAGGGTTACAACCGAAATTCATGACGATAAAATTTGCGCGACATTGAGGCAATCCACAAAGGAACTGAATCTGTATGTGACCTGCCTGACGTGCTTTGACAGCCGAACACCGTTGGCTGCGGCCTGTGAATTGGCAACCGCCGCCAAGCACATGGATATCCGGCGCCGGAACGAGGCGCGGTGGGCCGGGTTCTGGGCAGAATCGTCCATTCACATTGATGACGATTTCATTGAGAATCTGTATTATACGAGTCAATATGTTTTTGCCTGCACCAACGGCAACGGGATGAAAGCGAAATACAAGGCGGCAGGAATATCCGGGCTCTGGGTGGAGCAGGATCGGCCTCTCTGGGGGAACGTCGTGACCGCTGATATCAACATTGAGGCGACCTATCAGCATGTATTTTCATCCAACCATCTGATGTTCGCGGAACCGTTCCTTGAAATGGTTGAGTCGCACATGCCTGTTAGCCGGACATTTGCGCGGGTCATGTATAATCTTCCCGGCGCGTGCTTGCGGGGGGTCTGCGGCCACTTTCTTTGCATGGGCCCCTGGTTCTGCGAATTGCTGTGGTATTATTATCTCTACAGCCGGGATGAACAACTCCTGCGCGAACGGATTTATCCGATCATGAAGGAATTTGGCGAATTCCATGCCCACTTCTTGCGGAAGGATGCAAATGGGAAATATTTTCTTTTCGGAACGTGTCCTCCGGAACGCGGCATCGGGGACACACCGCCGGGCGTCATGGGTTTCGGAAACTGCTGCAAGAATGTCACGATCGATCTCGCGTTTCAGAAGTCGCTGTTTAAACACCTGATCGTGGCAGCGGAAATCCTGAAGGTTGATTCCGAACAGATTCCCGCCCGGCGCGAAATTCTGGCTAATTTCCCGGACTATCCCACCGGACAAACGCGCTATGGCACCACCATTTTCGACATGGATGAATGGAATAGCCCGCAGATGTGCCATCACCCGAACACCCTGGCACCGGTGTTCCCTGCACGGG
>CAIQLG010000007.1 GCA_903872565.1 uncultured Lentisphaerota bacterium
CATGTTGGAGGCGACTTCACGGCCAACATGGCCGTGGCTACAAGTTTCAAGCCATACGGCATTCCTTCGAAAAATACAATTTCCTATACGATCAAGTTAAGGATTTTTGAACTGAATATCCAATCATGAATCATCAATGATCAATCATGAAGTAAGGGATTTAAAAAACTTGAAAATTGAGTGTTGACATGCCGTGTCGGGGGCGTTCACGGCCAACACCCTACTATGCCAAAGGCTTCGCAGGGCAGGTGCCCGTGGCTACAACTAATGTAATAATAAAGAGTTACGCATTACGGAATGACTGTTGGAGTTCACAGCTTTAGCGTGTCTTATTGAGGCTATATAAAGCACACTAAAGTAAGTCTTCACTAAAGTATGTTCGTAATCTTCCCGCGAGCGAAGCTCTCAGGCGTGTGCCCCTTCGTCGTTCTCCGAACTATGCAGGGCAGGCAAAGTCACCGCTCAAGCATAGCGCAGACTTGAACGTCTGGTACTCCTGAGATGAGCCCGCGACAGCGGACTCATCGGTAAATCGGAAATAGTCGAATAGTCAGTTGATCGCGATTACGAGTAACACATAGTTCACTGAATATTTACTTTTACAAGGAGCTATTCCGACACAACAGTCGCAACTGATGTATTTCCCTGCAGGACGAGTTCGAGGTTTTCAGGCTTCGAAAAATTGAACACAATGATCGGCAGATTATTGTCCCTGCACAGGGAAAATGCGGTCGAATCCATCACTTTCAGATTTTTCGCAAGCGCCTCGTCATAGGATATTTTCTCGTATCTTGTGGCCGCTGGATTCTTGACCGGATCATCGGTGTAGATGCCGTCAACCTTGGTAGCCTTGAGAAGGGCTTCGGCATCAATCTCGAGCGCCCTGAGCGCCGCAGTTGTATCCGTGGTGAAGAACGGGTGGCCAGTTCCACCCGCAAAAATGACAATCTTGCCTTCCTCGAGGGATCTCTTGGCTGTAGCCGAGCAGAATGGTGACGCAACTGGCATCATGGGGATGGATGTCTGGACTTCAGCCGAGAATCCGCCGTGGTTGAGCGCGTCGCGCAGGTAAATAGCATTCATGACTGTGGCGAGCATTCCCATATAGTCCGCAGTCACCCTGTTGAGAGTGAGATCCGTGGATTTCGCGCCTCTCCATATGTTTCCTCCTCCGACCACGATAGCAAGCTCGACGCCCGCGTCCACGAGAGATCCGAGGCGATCCACCAGTCCCTTTATTGATTTTCCGCAGTAAGGGCTGTCAGACGAGCCTTTGAGAGCTTCGCCACTAAGCTTGAGCAGGACTCTGCCATATACAAAATCATTGTCCATGTTTCACCTCGAAATTGATTTTACAGATTTGCCATATACTATAATCGGATATTAAAATTAATCAAAACATTTAATCAAAATGGATACTTCTTTGAACTCGAGGCATGGGGAAAATGTATGGAAGACGTTGTGGCCGCTTGCGGGAACGCAGTTCCTCGGGGTTTTCAACGATCACGCATTCAAGATTGTTGCGATCTTCGCAGCCGTAGGAGCCTCCAGGGAATATTCGGCCAATACCGCGTTCCTTGCCATTCTGACAATATTCTACGCTCTTCCCTTCATTCTTTTTCCTAGTCCCGCCGGTTATTTGTCAGACCGCTTCTCGAAAAGAAACGTGATAGTCATAATAAAACTGGTGGAGCTTGCCATAATGCTGTGCGGCACCCTTTGCCTTGCGAAATTTGCAGACTGGGGTACAGGGCCTCTGATATTCGTCATGTTCCTACTGGCCTCCCAGAGCACTTTCTTCAGTCCCGCCCTCAACGGGATTCTTCCTGAAACTTTTTCCGAAAAGGAGATTTCGCATGTCAACGGCATCAAGGAAATGGTGACAATGCTTGCCGTCATACTTGGGATGAGCATTGGAATAATAGTGAAAAAACTTTCAGGAGACGAGCTCTACAGATGCGGACTTTTTTTCTCTTGTCTTTCCATCATCGCCTTCGTGATTTCGTTGAGGATACTGCCCAGGATGGCCGCGAATTCAAAGACAGCCTGGACTTGGAAATGGTTCGGTGAATATTCCAAGGGCTTTAAAATCATAAAGGCGAACCGGGCTATTTTCCTTTCAATTCTCGGAAATTCATTCTTCGTCGGGATTGGAACGGCAATCCAACTGCTGCTCCTGGTGTTTGCAAAGTACAATCTCCATCTGAACAATGAGATAGAACAGGGGATCATACAGCTGACACTTGCCCTAGGAATTGGTGTTGGCTGTTATGCCGCAGGAAGAATGTCATGCAAAAAAGTCGAGCTCGGACTTGTCCCCTTCGGAGCGTTGGGCATAGTCATCTTCCTTGCCCTCACGGTCCTTTGCACCGGAAGTCCGGTAAATACACAAGGCCTTCTCGAATCGGCACATCACGCACTGCATATGAAAAACAAATGCCCTGTGCTTCCTGAATTCTTAAGCGTTTCATTTTACCCGTGGATGACGCTTCATCTCATCCTTCTGGGATTTTCCGGTGGGCTCTTCATGGTTCCCCTGAGGGCGTATATTCAAAACAAGACTTGCCCGGCAAACCGTGGGACAATCCTTGCGAATGCTAACGTAATAGTTTTTTCCTCCATTATTCTTGCGGGAATCCTTATTCTCGTCTGCTGTTCAGGGACAGGAGTTCAGGCCACCGGTACGACCACCTCGACACTGGGAATGATGCAACAGTATTTCTTCAACATGAAACCTGTTTCCATATTCATATCCCTGAGTTTTCTAACGCTCGTTGTTTCAGTCTATGCCTGCTGGCTTCTGCCGGAATTCATGGCAAGATTCATTGTAGTTGTTCTGACTCACACTATCTACAAGATCAGGATAAGCGGAGAGGAGAATATTCCGGAACACGGACCGGCGCTTCTCGTCTCGAACCACGTATCGTTCGTCGATGGACTGCTCATAACCGCGTGCAGTTCCAGATTTGTACGTTTCATAATGCACTCGGACTACTACGAGCACCCCCTCTTCCATCCGATCGTACGGCTCGGGGGAATGATTCCCATCCCCTCCCCAAATAGCCAGAAGGGGATCGCCGCGACGATCGAGAAGACGCACGAGGCACTAAGAAACGGCGAGGTCGTCTGCATTTTTCCAGAGGGAAAACTGACACGGAACGGAGTGATGGACGAATTCAGGAAGGGCTTCCAGAAAATGATTCCGGAGGGACTTGATGTCCCGCTGATCCCCGTCCGCCTCGGAATGCTGTGGGGAAGCATTTTCAGCTACTACTATGGGAAAATCAAGATTCGGATTCCCGTGGAACTGCCGCATCCTGCGACTGTGACCATAGGAAAACCAATCCACAAGGATATAGAGGCGTTCGAGTTGAGACAGGTCATTTCCGAACTCGCCGCCGAAGCCGAAACTGTTCCTCGCGACGAGGAGCGCCCGCTCCACTATCAGTTTGCAAAATTCGCAAAAAGACACCCGTTCAGGAAATTCCTCTTTGACCAGTCCGGGAAAAGCGCGTCCTGCTTCGAAATTCTCGTGAAGTGCGCGCTGCTGAGCCGCGAGATTCGCAAATTGAGCGCACCCAGCAAAAAATATGTCGGAATACTTATGCCCAACACGATTGCCGGAGCGGTATCGGCCGTCGCCACGATGATGTGCGACAAGGTTCCCGCAATGCTGAACTACACCCTGTCCAAGGGGGCGTTGGACGAGGCGGTGAAAAAGGCCGACCTGGACTGCATTCTGACCAGCAGGCTCTTCGTCGAGAAACTTGGAATCGAAAAAAGGCCGGAAATGGTTTTCCTTGAAGACCTTGTGCCAGCCTTCACTCGGAAGAAAATTATTTTCTGGTCTGTCATGGCGGCACTCCTTCCACGCCAGGAACTTATGAACATTCTCGCGCCACGGACACACAGGAATGTCTTCGAGACGGCTGTCCTCCTTTTCTCGAGCGGCAGTTCCGGATCCCCGAAAGGCGTGCTTCTCTCGCACCACAACATTAACAGCGATGTGTATTCGTTCTGGAGAATCATAGGATTGCGCAAATACGAGGATTCGATTCTTGGAAACCTCCCGCTTTTCCATTCGTTCGGATTCACCACGGGCCTCTGGATTCCATTCATGACAGGAATCAAGGTCGTGTATGTCCCGAATCCTCTCGACGCCTCCGCCACAGGGAAGATGATCCAGGCGCATGATATCACAGTTCTTCTTGCCACACCGACCTTCCTACAGTCATACATGAGGAAATGCACCGCGGAACAGTTCAAGTCGTTGAGGCTGGTCGTAGTCGGAGCGGAAAAGATGCGCAAGGACATCGCAGTTAAATTCAAGGAAATGACAGGGCTCGAAGCCGTCGAGGGATACGGATGCACGGAACTGTCGCCAGTGGTCTCGATAAACATTGCAAATTCGATGCTGGACCTCGGCACGGTGGCGGGCCCGGAAGGAAGTGCCGGAACACCGATGCCGGGAATCTGCGTCAAAATAGTCAATCCGGGAACATTCCAGCCACTGCCACACGACACCGAGGGGCTCATGCTTGTGAAAGGCCCCAATGTGATGCAGGGATATCTCAATGATCCCGAAAAGACGGCGGAGGTAATCCGCGATGGCTGGTACAACACCGGCGACATCGCCAAGATAAACCCGGACGGAAGAATTTTCATCACGGGAAGACTTTCGAGATTCAGCAAGATCGGGGGGGAAATGGTTCCGCACGAACTTGTCGAGGCAACAATTCAGGAAATCGTGGGACAGGAGGAGAAATGCGTTGCAGTATGCGGCATTCCCGACGAAAAAAAAGGCGAGAGGCTTGCGGTGCTCCATACTTTCAGTTCGCCATCACCGGAGGAAATCATAGCACGACTGAGAACCGAGACAGATCTCCCGAACTTGTGGATTCCAAAGGCGGAGAGTTTCATAAGAATTGACAAGCTTCCTCTTCTCGGCTCCGGCAAACTCGACATCAAAAAAATCCGGGAGATACTGGAAACGAAAAACAGATGATATTGTCTGAATATTTTTCAAATGATTCAAGATTTGAATAGAGCTCTAAAACATTCATGCACGGACCATAGACATCGGCGTCAATGCGATGTCAGCTCCAATTTAAAAATAACCCATTTTTAAAAAAGCTGCTGGGACACAACTGAAAAACAATGCTACCGTATGGGCGATAAGAATAAAAAAAGGAGACTCAAAATGCCGACTCTGCATAGACCTGCGATCAAAAAGTCTGTTTCTTCCGTTAATGACTCCATGAACAAAACTAAGCTCCAAGATCAGCTTGCCGGGCATAACGTGGTGTTTACTACTCCGCCCCGCACCTTTCGCGAAGCGCTGCCTTGTGGCAACGGACGTTTCGGAGCCCTGTGTTACCGCCCCGGCCCCTGGGAATGGTGCATCAACAAGCTGGATGTAAATCTGGATCCCTATAAGGATTATAGTCAGGACGACGACCCGGCCATTAGCCAGGAATATATATTAGCTGCGGAATTGTCGCCGAGCTGGTCGGAAGTTTTAAAAGCCGTTGAACGCAAAGATGGCGCCCGGATGAACGCCTTGTTGAATGAACAGTGTGCCCGATGGTCTGCCATGACGAAGGCGAAAAGCGGGGAGATGCAACGTTTTCCAAACGTACCGGCGATCTTGCAGGTGTTCACGCGTGAGGCACCTTGCACGACTTTTACCGAAGAGCTCAATCTCTATCAAGGCCGGATCACCGCGCAATCCACAGAAGGGGCCGCCCGTTACGCCCTGGATTGCGACGTGGATCCGGATCAGGATGTCATGGCGATCCGTTTCGCTGCCCGCGCGGGTGTCTTGCCGATCACCCGCATTGTGCTGAATCGTCCGCCAGATGATTGTCTTCGGGCCATGCGTCCGAAATTCGGACTCACCGGCAATTGTTTGTGGGTTGAATACACCCTCGAGAACCATTTCAGCTACGCCGTCGTGGTGCGCATCGCAGGTGCTCGGGTTACCACCGAGATTCATGACGATAAAATTTGCGCGACATTGAGGCGATCCTCAAAAGAACTGAACCTGTATGTAACCTGCCTGACGTGCCTGGACAGCCGGACACCGCTGGCTTCGGCCTGTGAACTGGCAAGCTCCGCCGAGTATCCGGATATCCGGCACCGGAACGAGGCGCGGTGGGCCGGGTTCTGGGCGGAATCGTCCATCCGAATTGACGACGATTTCATGGAGAACCTCTATTG
Source organism: uncultured Lentisphaerota bacterium (assembly GCA_903872565.1). Lineage (GTDB taxonomy): Bacteria > Verrucomicrobiota > Lentisphaeria > Victivallales > GWF2-50-93 > CAIQLG01. Next base: position 6,220 of record CAIQLG010000007.1, read on the forward strand.
TGTGAGCCAATATGCCTTTGCCTGCGCCAACGGCAAGGGAATGAAAGCGAAATACAAGGCGGCAGGATTGTCTGGGCTTTGGTTGGAGCAGGATCGGACCCCCTGGGGGAACGGGGTGTACGGCGACGTCAACATTGAGGCGGCCTATCAGCATGTATTTTCATCCAACCATCTGACGTTCGCGGAACCGTTCCTTGAAATGGTTGAGTCGTACATGCCTGCTGGCCGAACATTTGCGCGGGTCATGTATAATCTTCCCGGCGCGTGCTTGCGGAGCGTCTGTGGCCCCTTTCTTTGCGTAGGGCCCTGGTATTGCATGTTGCTGTGGTATTATTATCGCTACAGCCGGAACGAACAACTCCTGCGCGAACGGATTTATCCGATCATGAAGGAGTTTGGCTTATTCCATGCCCACTTCTTGCGGAAGGATGCAAACGGGAAATATTTTCTTTTCGGAACGTGTCCGCCGGAACGCGGCATCGGGAACACACCACCGGGAGTCATGGGTTTCGGAAACTGCTGCAAGAATGTCACGATCGATCTCGCGTTTCAGAAGGCGCTGTTCAAGCACCTGATCGCGGCGGCGGAAATCCTGGAGGTTGATTCCGAAGACATTCCCGTCTGGCGCGAAATTCTGGCTAATTTCCCGGACTATCCCACCGGACAAACGCGCTATGGCACCACCATTTTCGACATGGATGAATGGAATAGCCCGCAGATGTGCCATCACCCGAACACCCTGGCACCGGTGTTCCCTGCACGGG
>CAIQLG010000008.1 GCA_903872565.1 uncultured Lentisphaerota bacterium
GCAGGCTTGCATATATTACAGACTTGTACGGCGGTTTCCTGTCTTTTATAGAATTGGTGCCAGACAACGGCTGGATGCGCTTTGACCACCTCGGCGGAGCGAATGTCCTGTATGTCGACATGCACGCCAATTTACGGCGACCAAATTCAATGAGCCATACTCAAGTATATACGCCATTCTGGGTGTCAGGAGTTGGCTCCCAATGGTTTAGGCAGCCGGAGGATTGAAAGGCGAGGAGATCTTTGGAATACACGGCTTTTATGAATGGATTTCAGATAGTTACAATTAAATTAACTTTTTAACTGATTCTTTTGGGATCAGTAGACCTTGCTCCCGTATGTTCCCCCGGAGAAATCACTCAGGCGCCTGATTTTGATCACGTCCTCGTTGTGCATTTCCCTTATGATGTCGCCCATGGAAATCAATCCGACGATTTTGTCTCCGATGAAGACTGGTATGTGGCTTATCTTGTGTTTTGCCATCACGCCCGTGACATACTCGACATTGTCATCGGCGGTGGCGACAATCATGTTTTTTGTCATCGTGTCAGCGACTTTCAGTTCGACCGCCGGTTTTTCGAAGTGGCAGCAGGATCTGATTATGTCTCTTCCCGAGATTATTCCGACAAACTTGTTGTCGGAGCCCGGTTCTGTGACAAGCAGTGCGTCGATATTGTGTTCGTAGAGTTTCATCGCCACGTCCCTCAAAGTTGCGTCAGCACTGATGGAGATTACACCTTTGATGTTTTTTTCGGAAAGGATTTTTGCGAGTTTCATATATGTTTTTCCTTTAGAGGGCGTTCAAAAATAAAATTGCAAGATTTATTTCTGAACAGCCTCTCACTTCTTGTTCGCAGTTCTTATGTTGGCTAGCAGTTCCTCTGCGAATTTCGCGACGGATATGGTCATGGCTTCGGCGAAACACGCCGGAGTCTTGTCCTTCATTTCTGTCCGGTAGCTTTTTATCCCCCCCGACATGGATTTCCCGGCCCCCTGTGGAGGGGCAACCGTCCATTCGACTGTCAGTACCGCTTCAGGTTTGTCTGTGAGCAAGTCGGCCTCGAACGCAAGGATGTTGGCGTTTAACAAAGTCGCATCGCCCTCGGAACGGAGTGACTGCCCCATGAATGCCGTAAGATATGATTTCACAAGCGTCTCCGGTGTCTGGGCCCATTTGTTGTAGTCGTTCATGGTGAGTTCGTTGGGTTTTAGCCTGAAAACCATGCTTGACTTGTATGGGCCTGACATCTTGACTCCGGCGATTCTGGCGGGGGTTTCAAGTCCGGCGGGTTCCGGAGTTTTTCCCAGATCGTAGTAGTTTATCGGTTTGAAAGGTTCAGACATGAAAAGGCATCCGCTGGTGATGAGGCATAAGAGCGCCGGCATGAGAATTTTGTATTTCATCATTAGAATCCTTGTCTAGATTTCTTGTTGTCTAAACTATCCTGAAGTAGTTTACCAGTGCGCAGCGTCTTTCACGTGTGAAGTTCCGCGCACTTGTAAGTCCTTCCCCGGTCGGTGTGGCAATTGTGAAGGAAGCGAATCCTTCTCCGCCAAATCCAAGTCCGGCGTAACTTGGTCCGTTCTTTACAAATAGAGAGCAGTTGAATGCCAGCGCCGCCCTGCTGAGGCGGTCTATGTTCATGGAAAACATGGTGGCGGTATGCCGGTTGTTTTTTTCATAGGCGAGTCCGAGCTCCAAAGCCTCCTCGAAATTTTTTGCCTTTATCATCGGAAGGACAGGCATCAGCTGTTCTGTCCAGGCGAGGGGGTGATCCTTGTCCACCTCCGCCAGCAGTGTCCTCAGCTTGTCGCAACCATTGAGGCCGATGCTTTTCAGCAGGAAGCTGGCGTTCCTGCCGACGAATTCACGGGATGGGCGTCCTTCCTCCTTCTTGTTCCCCTGTATTTCCAGCACCTTATCCGTAAGTCTTTGAGTCTGGTTCTTGTTCAATGCCATGACTGGCTGTTTCAGCAGTTCCTCCTTGAACTTGTTGTAGATGGAATCCACAACTATCAATTCCTTTTCGCAGATGCATATTATGTTGTTGTCGAAACTGTGGCCGGCCACAAGATCTCTCGCGGCATCGGAAAGGTTCGCGGTTTCATCCACGATGGCTGGCGGATTGCCTGGGCCGGCGGCAATGACCTTTTTCCCAAGTTTCATCGCCATGTTCACAACCGCAGTTCCACCTGTCACGACCAGAAGCCTGATGTCCTCGTTTCTCATTATCTCCTGTGCGGTTTCAATGCTGGGATTTTGAACTGTGACAACAAGGTTTTGGGGGCATCCTGCGGCAAGCATCGCCCTGTTTATTTCCTGCACGCAGAATTTGGATGTTTCCCCGGTGATCGGATGTGGACTGAAGATGACTGAATTGCCCGCCGCGAGCATGCCGATGCTGTTGTTGATTATTGTCTCGGTCGAATTTGTGCAGGGGATGATTGCGCCGATGAGCCCCCAGGGAGCCCTTTCCACCAGAGTGAGCCCCTTGTCTCCGGTGAAGACGTTCGGCCTGATGTCCTCGACGCCGGGAGTTGAATGCCCCGAAAGGATGTTTTTCCTTATCTTGTCTTCAACCCTTCCCATGCCAGACTCCTCGACAGCGGAGATTGAAAACGCTTCGGCGTTGCGATGGCTGCACTGTCTTATCGCTTCCACGGTTTTCTCCCGCAAGGCAAGGCCGCCCGAAGAAAGTTCGTTCTGGGCTTGCATGGCGGCCGCGACTGCCGACCTGACATCGGCAAAAACGCCATGGCCCGTTTCAACAGGGCGTGACAGCGGCTTCTTTCCGGCAGTATTTCCCTCCAGCCGTCGGACAATCCTGTCAGTGATAAGGGATATTTTTTCGTCATTTCTCATAAGTCTTTGAATCCTAATTCATTATGTATCCATAGGCAAAGCTTCGGCACAAGAAACAGGTATTGCCGAGCTTGTGCCGTCTGGACATTGATGTCCGGTCATCCGTTTTTTGCAGCCTTGTCATACATGCATTTCGAGCCGACTTCGATCGAGTCAACAATGGCCACTATCGTATTGTCAACCGGAATATCGTGAGTTGTGGCGGTATAACGGGACGAACTGCCCGTGGTATAGAGCACTATCTCGTCCGGTCCGGCACCGACAGTGTCAACTGCGACCAGTGTCGAATCCATCAGGGAGCCATCTGGTGCCATGTCCTGCAACAACAGGAATTTGAACCCGGACATTTTCCCGTCCTTGTGGCTGGCGACGACTGTTCCAATCACTTTGCCGAGTTTCATATGCTACCTCTCATTTATTTTTTTATTTTGCCCTTCGGGCTGATCGGCAAGGTTTCCTCGACATTCTCGTGTGGTCTTGGTATCACATGGACGGAGACGACTTCGCCGACTTTCTCGGCGGCTTTTGCTCCTGCTTCCACGGCGGCTTTGCATGCCGCGACATCGCCCCTCACAATTGTCGTGACATATCCTCCGCCTATCTTCTCATAGTTTACCAGCTGGACTTTCGCAGCTTTCACCATTGCATCGGATGCTTCAACCATCGCGACGAACCCTTTGGTTTCAATCATGCCAAGTGCTTCAATTGCTTCCGCCATTTTTCTTCTCCTGTTTTAAAATTAAAAAATTAAAATGTTTCCAAAATCATTTTTCTGCCGGAGACGGCATACGGGGTCAGCCTGCTGAGCCCCCTTTCGCCTCCTTGCCTTTCAAGGCCGCCAGAGAGGCTTCCGCCGCATTGCCGGCGGCAATGACATCAGCTTCCTCCCCGCCCAGATACACTCGGCCAAATGCGCCGAAAGACAATATTTCAAGAATGTTTATGTTGGCCGCCTTTTCCGCCTCGTTTGCAGCAAGCACGGCATATCCTGCCGGCCAGGTCTCCATGATATAGAGGGTCTGCCCTCCCAGCAACATGTTGCCATGTCTTGTCCTGTTGATCAGCTGGCATTGATAGTCGGAGACTTTTCTTATGACCTGGCTGGAGACTATTGCAGGCTTCAGCCTGTCCTCCTCTTTCAGTCCGAGATATTGAAGAATTGATTCCCCCGCCTGGCGGACAGTGCCCTGATCGTCGGAATGAACTTCCAGGAGGCCGTATGCACGTTCGACTATCTGCATGCCGGGGCGCACATCAGTGGCCTTCAGAGCGATGTCCGTAATATTGTTGATTACCATGCTGGGAGAAGTTTCGATATAAAGGGCGGCATTTCCCACGACAGGCAGATATCCTTTCATGATAGTGGCCATGAAAGCCGTGAACTGCGCCTGCATGTTGTCAATGAAACAGTATGTCCTTAATTCAACCTTGAGACCCATAGTCGTCACCTTTCTTAGTTATTGTTTATTCTTTAATGTTTATCTGCCACATTTTTGCAATACAACACATATAATGCGCTTGACAGCCGATTCAAGCCCTTCAAAATGTCAGGCCTGGCCAAGGTGGAACTGGAGTTCATGAACGCCCTGGCCGCACATTGTTCGAGCAGTCTCGCCTGTGTCCTCAGATAGTTGAGCTGGGCGGCCAATATCCCCTGGGAATGGCTGGGTGCGGAATGTTTCACCCCGGGCCCCAGATATTTTTCAGGGTCATGGCTTGCCAGGCGCAATTCGTCGGAAGACAGATGCACCAGCTCGAGCGGGGGAGCTTTTTCGCCCATGTATTCGGCGCGCAGCATTTTCTTCAGGAAAATCAGAATTTCCTCCAGCTCAGAAACCAGGCTGTCGCCTTTATTTTCCTTGGCTATGAGCTGGGCAATTATTACTTTGCTCTGAAGGTCGTCCAGCATTCCGCGGAATTCTATCCTGGGATGATTCTTCGGGACGAGGTTTTTTCCGTGCAGATGTGTGAAATGATCCGGTTTTTCATGAACTCTAAGTCCGGTGGAATCAATGATATACCTCGTGGAGAGATTGCCGCCGCCACACTTTTTCCCCTCCGGGGTGTGGAATTTAAGGTTGTCAAGGTTGCCATATTTTTCAAGTGGGTTGGATGCGACAAAGAGGACAGTTTCCTGAAAGGCGTTTGCCGCCGCAATGCATCCGTCAAGGTCTCCGCTCAGGAGGCCGCCGGCAAAGTTGGTTTCGGACGGAGGGGCGAAAAAACGCCTCAGGTTGACGTTTGCCGCCTTCAGCGCCGCATCCATGCCATACATCGCCTCGATGGGAGGGGCGATCAGATAGGCGATTGAACTGCCTGGCTCAACTTTTGCCTGCCTGGACAGATAATGTCCCACGGACGGAATCACATGGGGGAAGAATAGTGTTCCGTTGTCATCGTCGGCGGAATAGAACCATGCCTTCTCCTCCATGTATCTGATTATCGCAACGAGTCCGCTTTCTATTTCAGAAGGATCTTTCGCAGCTATTATTCCAATCACCTCTCCAGAAAGAGGCCCTGACGCATTCCCGGAGCCGGCATAGAAACTTTTTGCATATACGACCTCGATGTTTGCCGCCTTGGTGCCCTCGTCCAGAGATGCATAGAGCGCATCGTCCGAAGTGGCTGTAATGATTCCGACAGACACCTGGTCTTCCCTCAGATTGAGCTCCCTGGCAAGGCTCCCGTCAACTTTTGGTATGGCCTTGACACTGAGCACTTCAGGTTTGATTGGATCCAGTTTTGCCATTTATTCCAGTGCGACTCCACTTTTTTTCTGAGCATATATCTTTACCAGCAGAGCGGCTATCTTTTCCGCCGCCCCGCCGACTACAGTTCCGTCCCTATGTATGTTGGAAACAAGGCAGCGTTCAGCCTCAGTCGTGTTCATGCCGGGCCGATATGTCAGATATGCCCCCATGCTTTCCGCTGTGACCAGTCCTGGCCTTTCCCCGACAAACGCCAGCGCCACTTCAGGTTTGAGGATTTCTCCTATCTCGTTTATCACAGCCACTCTGCCATGCCTGACGAATATGCCTCTGGGAACAGTGATGCCGAGATGTTTCGCCGCATCGTTTAAAAGTCCAAGCATCTCGGTCATATTTTTTTCGATGGCTGTCGAACTAAGTCCATCAATTACAAGTATTTGCAGACGGACATTCGGCTGGCAATCGTTCACAAGGATTTTTTTCGATTCTTCATTCAGATGCCGCCCCAGTCCCGGATCGGCTATGAATTTTTCTTTCGTGTCAGCCAATGTGTGCAATTCCAGCAGATTGAGTTTCTGGACAAGTTCCTTGGGCACCTCCCCTAGCACGGCATCTTTTGCCGCCGCATGGGATGCCTGGAAGTCGAGATAGACTTTTGTCTTGTATCTTGTTCCTCTCCTGCCGACAAATATGCGGGCGGGAGTTGCTTCCCTCATGGCGTCTGCACTGGCGGGGAACTCAAGCTCCTGGTCAATCTGCCTTTTCATTGTTCCCCATGAACTTGCAAGTTTCTTCATTCCTCTTCCGACAAAATTTACGAAATCCCCCGGTATTGCGTCCTTCCTGATGTTTTTCTCCACAAGATGTTCTTCCTGTTCAACTTCACGGAGAACTTCCCTTACTATTTCTTCTATGTGTGTTCTGGAATAGTTCATCTGATCCTCTAAGGTGTACGTTCAAATATTGTGGCATCCCCGGCCATGTCGGTGAGCTTCCCGTCAGCCATCAGCCCCATTTTTTCCATCCACAGTTCGAATTCCGGGGTTGGGCGGAGCCCGAGCAACTGGCGCAATGTCGCATTGTCATGGAAACTTGTGCTCTGATAGTTCAGCATGACATCGTCGCCCATGGGCAATCCCATTAGGAAATTGACTCCGGCGCACGAGAGAAGGACTGCAAGATTCTCCATGTCGTTCTGATTCGCATCCATGTGATTGGTATAGCAGACATCGCAGCCCATGGAAATGCCATGGAGTTTGCCCATGAAATGATCTTCGAGCCCGGCACGCGTTATCTGATATCCATTCCTCAGATATTCGGGCCCGATGAAACCGACTACCGTGTTCACCATGTATGGATCATAATGCCGTGCGAGCCCATAACAGCGCGACTCCATGAGCACCTGGTCGCATCCATGATGTGAATTGGAAGACAATTCCGATCCTTGTCCTGTCTCGAAATACATGAAATTGGGACCTTGGGAAGTGCAGGACTCCCTGCCCATGCTGTATGCTTCGTCAAGCAATTCAATTGAAACACCGAATGCCTCCAGGCCTTTCTGGCTGCCAGCCAGACTCTGGAATAAAATATCCGCCCTGCCACCACTTTCAACCGCCTTCATCTGTGAGCTTATGTGCGCCAGGACGCAGTTCTGTGTGGGTATCTGCCATTTGCGCAGAAAATCCCAGGTGGAGTTCATCACGTCACATATCACTTTGACATCCTCTATGACAGGATTTATTCCCACCAGTGCATCGCCGGATCCGAATGAGAGCCCTTCTTTCATCGAGGCGAGTATCCCGCCAATGTCGTCCGTGGGATGGTTTGGCTGGAGCCGCACCCCCAGTCTGCCTTTCAGTCCGAGAGTGCTGTTGGCCCGTGCCACATTGCGTATTTTCGAGGCAGCAACAATCAGGTCGAGATTGCCCATGATCTTGCAGACTGCCGCAATCATCTCGCTTGTGAGTCCTTGTCCGAGCGCCGACAGGACAGGGCCGGTCGCCTTGTCGGAAAGGATGAATTCCCTGAGTTCGCCCACCGACCAGTCCTTGACTTTCCCATACGTTTCGTTGTCAAGATCTCCGTAGATTATTTTCGAGACGGAGTCTTTTTCCGGTGGGACGGCGGGATTCTCGTAAATGTCCTTGAGGGTGAGTCCGGCCAGGAGCATTTTTGCGGCGACCCGCTCCGTGGAGTTTGATGCGGCAATTCCGGCATTCATGTCTCCCGATTTCTCGTCGTTCGCCTTGGAATACAATTCCCTGATCGAACCGAAAGCGAAAGCCTGATTGTTCAAAGTTATGTCAAGTTTCATTTCGCAATAGCCTTTTGATGTCAACACCCGAAAGCACCAGATTTAGCGCCAAATATATTGTCAATGTCGGGAAGAATCAAGAAGTATTGGCGAATTATTTGATGAAATAAACATTTCCAAGGATCATTTCAATCTCCGGTATCCGTGGTGTCGGATCTTCTGTAGATTGACTGTAGTATTCCGAGACTCGCCAGCGAGGTCAGGATGAATGAGCCGCCATAACTTATGAGGGGGAGTGGCAGTCCCTTGACTGGCATAAGCCTCATTGTCATTCCGATGTTCACGAAGGAATGTATGAAGAAGACTGTGGCGACACCGATGGCGATGTATCTTCCGAAATCGTCGGGGGAAACCAGTGCGGTCCTCACCGCCGAGCTTATCAGGAGCACGTATAGGAAGATGACGAATACGGAGCCTGCGAAGCCGGTTTCCTCGGCTACAACGGAAAATATGAAGTCAGTGCTTGATACAGTTCGAGGAAGAAAACCGAGAGTGTGCTGGGTGCCATGCATGAAGCCTTTTCCCAGTATGCCACCACTGCCGACAGCAAGCTCGGACTGCATCGCATTCCATCCCCTGTTCCCCGGATCCCTGCCGGGATCGAAGAAAACCTTTATCCTCTCCTTCTGATAGTCTTTGAGAAAAGGGTATGCGACGGGAACCGAGAGAGCTCCGACAACAATGACGATGAAAATCCATCTCCATTTTAGTCCTGCGGTGAAAATCATCGAGGCCACCACCGGAATTATTATCACGGATGCGCCAAGGTCGGGCTCCATCGCGATGAGCCCCATAGGAATCGCATTGAGAAATATGAGGCAGGAAAGGTGGACTGGCCTGTTGACGCTGAAGCCATTGACGGAAAGAATCATCGCATTAACTATTATGAGCGCCATCTTGGAGAACTCGGAAGGCTGTACCTTGATGGAACTGGAACCGATCGAGAACCACCTGTGCGCATCATTGATTTTCGAACTCCAGATGAAGACGGCAAGAAGCAGGAAAATAGATATTGCGTACAATGGCAGAGACCATTTTTTCAACGCCCTGTAGTCGAAGAAGAAAGTGAAGAAAAGCCAGAGGAATCCACCCATGGTGATCCAGACGATCTGTTTTTTCCACATGTTCTCGTAGGTGTTGCCCCCTATCTGCTGGCCGATGCCGTATATGAAGGACACCCCGATCACCAGAAGAAATATAACCGACAGAATCTGTATGAAGTCCAGATTGGAAGGAAACAACTTCAAAAGGTGAAAATGGCCGGACTCCTTTTTGTATTCCTCATAGTTCATATTTTAGTGGGCTTGCACACAGCAGATCTCCGCCGCCTTGTCCATGAGTTTAGCCAGTCCCGATGTATGTTTTTCTATGGTGGAGGCCAGTCCCGGATCGTCTGTCCTGATGGAACGCATAATTTCCGCAAGGGTGTTTATCTTGGCGTGCAGTCGCCTTGCAAGAGCGTGTATGAAATTATTGAAGTCCTGAGGTACTTCGAGTATATACATTGTCTCCTTAAGTATCATCCCATAAAGCGAAAGTACCTGGAGTCCCGTCTCGATGTCAATGCATGTCCCCTCAGCCATCCTTTCCGCCCATTCCACGGCAAGATTGTTCAACTCGTTGAAAATCTCCGCTCCCTGGCGCACCTCCCATGTCTGGTTCTGGAAGTGGAACATGTCAACGTCATTGTCGTCAAAGTCCTCATCATCCAGGTCTTCGGGGAAGGAGTCGAAAAGACAGTCGAGCACCTCGTAGTACTCGTCTCCCTTGTCCCAGTTGGCCATTTTGTCAATCAGAAGATCCTCTTCTGCCGGGAGATCTATAAATGAAGGAAGTTCCTTGAAATACGTGAAAATCTCGCCGTCAATTTCGCGGAACATCTGTTCCCACCTGTAATTGTCCCAGGTCTTGATTTCTCCAATGTTCATAAAGCTCCATCAAAGTGATTCAAGCAGTTTTATTTACCGCCTGCACATTCCTTTTTTCCCTTATCTCAGGGAGAAGTTCGGCAACCCTTGGCGCGTCTCCCCAGAGGTGTTCGAGCTGGTAGTATTCTCTCGTCTCAGGCGAGAGAATGTGGACGATTACCGAGCCGTAGTCCAGGACAAGCCAGCGACTCGATGTGTCTCCGCTGACCGAGCCCGGTCTCTGATTAATTTCATTTCTGACGCATTCGACTATCCGCTCACTCAGAGCCTTAAGGTGGGGTGCCGACCTCCCTGTGCATATCACAAAATAGTTGCAAAGGGTGGTTAGATTTGTCATTTCAAGGATGAGGATGTTCTCCGCCTTGCCTTCGTCCGCAGTTGCGGCCGCGATCTTTGCGATTTTTCCCGCCTTCTCCAATGCCGGACTTTTTTCCACGGCTTTTTCCAATGCCGGACTCTTTGCCTTGATCTTTTTAGATGCCGGACTTTTTTTCACCGTTTTCTTTGATACCTGACTCTTTTTGCCTGCTTTTTTTGATGCCGGGCTCTTTTTTTCCGCCATTAATTGCTCCTTAAAAAATATGTATAAAGATGAATCACCGATAAAGTTTGTTCTCTACAATGTAATTATAGACCCTTTCTTCCAGAAAATCTCCACAATTTGTCATATATTTTATGTTATTTCTTATTTTGGTCGAGGAAATATTGAAATCTGCGAGATTCGTAATCGAATTTAAAAGTTTTGCCGCAAGTGGTTGGGGCCATAATGTTTCAATCTCTTTCACGCCTGGGATCGCCTTGGAGCGATGATAGACGAGCACATTCCATTTTTTTACAATTTCAAGAGCCCTGTGCCATTTGTGCAGATGGAAGAGATTGTCGCTGCCAATGATCAGATAAATCCCGGTATTTGGATAGACCGCAGAAAAGTGCTCGAGTGTGTAATACGTATATGATGGGCCTTCCCTGTCCGCCTCAACGGTCGAGATCTCGAATTCGGGAAAGGCGTCAACTGCGATCTTGAGCATTTCGAGCCTGTCCTTGAACGGCGCAATCGGAAGATCCGGCTTGTGCGGCGGATTCGGTGCAGGGACGAAGATTATTTTTGAAAGCCCGCATTTCGCGAGCAGTTCCTTCGCGAGACCCGTGTGCCCCTTGTGCGGCGGATCGAACGTCCCACCCAGAATGCCAATCTTTTTCTCCATATATTTGCTTTCCCTACAAGAGCGGTTGAATATAATTCATATTGTCTCTTCGCTGAGAAGCTGAATCAGGCAGATTTTTTTCTCAGGCATGAATTGGTTCCTAATGATGTTACTATTTTACCGATGAACGGATTCGCCGGGTTTATGAGTTCCGGTTCGATTCCGTAAGCGTCTCGGAAGGCATGCCCCCGGATTTTTTTCGCCCCCCATTTGATTTCAAACGCAGATTTTTTGCCGTCCCGGCAGAGAAGCAGGTCAACTTCCGCCTGCGAATGAGAACGCCAGAAGAACATTTCGGAATTCTGCCCTGTCAGCAAATTCCATTTTGCCGCTTCCGCAATAACCCAGTTTTCCCATAGATGTCCAATGTCGGGCCTGGCATCAGACAATGTGAAATCGGCAAGAAGGGCGTTTCTTATGCCGGTATCCCAAAAGAATATCTTTCTGCTCTTGGAAATCTCCTTTCTCGGATTGCCCGAATAGGCGGGAAGTCTGAATATGACAAAGGTCTGTTCGAGAAGATCAAGATAACGTTCAACTGTTGGGCGTGCCATATGCAACTGGGTGGATAGTTCGTTTACAGAGACCTCGGAACCTGCCTGGTGTGCAAGCAACGTGAGAAGACGGCGTAGTAGTTCAGGTGTCTTGAGAAGACCTGCCTGAAGAACATCCTTCCAAAGGTAATCGGAACTCAGATCACGGAGAAGCGAGACCTTGTCTGAAGACAGTACAACTTCAGGATATCCCCCGAATACCATGGCATCCAGAAGTATGGAACGAAGAGGAGCCTTATAATTATTGAGCATGGTTTCGAGAGGCAGTGAACGGTCGAACCAGTCGCAGTTCCCGGCAATCTCATCGAAAGTGAGGGAGGGCAGAGAGACCTTCATGTTGCGTCCCGTGAGGCTCTCTGCGGACTGGTTCAGCAGGTTGAGGCTTGAAGAGCCGAGCAAGAGAATTTTCGCGGAGAAATCCTTGTCGATCCAACCTTTCACTATCCTTGATGTGTCTGGCAGTCTCTGTGCCTCGTCGAGGATTAGCACTTCAGGTTCACCCAGTGACTTGAACGCATGCGAGGGGGAAAGCGATGCTATCGAAAGGAACCTTGCCTTGTCGGTTTCAACATCAAAGTTAAGTTCAACACATTTCTTCCCGCTTGCAAAATGTCGCACAAGTGTTGTCTTTCCGACCTGCCTTGCTCCAAGAATGATCCCGACCTTCCCCTTGGCGGAGAATATCTTATTCATTTGTCTTTCAGCTATCCGTTCTATATACATATTAACCTGTTATTTTGTTATGTTAAGATTGCAATATATGCTATTAAAATGTAATATCAAATATTCAAAAAAAGCATATTTGGTGTTTTTCCTACTTTCGCCACTCATAATCCGGATTTTCCATGTGCAAAGCGTAAATGGTCTCAGTAATGATTGCTGGGCTCTTTCCGCAGAGGGCGAGTAGGATCTTTTTTGTCATACATCAATACCCTATTTGAGCTTTTTCGTAAAATTAAAATCGCACGAATCTTTTTCTCCAGGGTACGGGAACCGCGTTTCGCGAAATTCGCAAGTCCCGGGCATTGAAGGGATCAAAATGGATTTTTTCGAGAAAATCATGTTGACTTTCATGTTGGGATCATGGCGTACGACAAACATGTTTCCGTTTTCGTCGGAGAATTCCGCCACCTTCCCGAGTTCGCCCCTTGTCACGAGAAGCGGAATGGTGCCGCTGGAAAACAGTTCCATCGGCAATGTCGCTCTTGAAAGAAGATTGATTATTTCATCCTTGTCGAGCTCCGGCCATATCTGGAGCTGGGAAATGCCGAGTCTGCGAAATTCGCGGGTGGCAATCGAGTTCGTGGCCGCGAACGGGTACGAGGAGACCATTGTAATACCGTCATATCGCCTTAGGATTTCGAGACAGTACAGCGATGTCGCCCGGAATCTTCTGACTCCTCTTCCATGTGCAGCCGCCACGAGCTTTTCAAGTCTTGGGATGTCGTTTTCTCCGCAGAAGAATGGGAGGATGAGTTCGTCGGCGGAGCTGTCATAGTCAAAGATGCTCTGTCCCACATGTGAAGCGCCCGGGGGAGGGGGGACGGATTTCGTTACAGCATAAGTAATTTCTTCGCAAATATTTGCATCTTTAACCTCGCCCGAGTAATCACCGATGAATTTCATGAGACCATCCTTGGCTTTTTCAGCGGCCGGATCATAATTGATGTTTTCATTGGCCCAGTCCCAGAAGGATCTGCGGGAGTTTTTCAGCTCGCTCAGCGGGATGAAAAGTTCGGCTTCGATCTTTGCGGAGATTTTTCCCGTCCGGAATTTTACCGGAACGCCACTTGCGAATTCCGCAGAGATCTTTTCCGGAGTGAGCGGGTGTTTCTCCGCTTTCTTGAGTTCCGCGGTGACGAAGTGTCCGAATTCCACGCCTGAGATTGCCACCTTGATGGCGAACCCTCTTGCTGAAACCGAAATGTCCAAGTCCAGACTCGTTCCTGCGCACCTTGGAAGAGATGAAATCTTTTTCGACAGGTCTGAGATGCTTTCACCAATCTTGAATACATTGTCGCCTTTCCGGACTCTTCTCTCGGATGGGATGAAGCAGGAGCGGCCTGGGGGGGCTTCCGTCACAAAGTGGCCGCCGGCAAGGATCTTTTTTACGGTGAGTATGACACCTTTCTCTAGTTTTTCAGACTGGACTCTGAGTCTGTCACCGAGATGGATCTTCGCCGATGCGGAGACGTAGAATCCGTCATTGCGGGTTGACTCGACCTTTCCGCATAGTGCGCCCATTGTGCCGGAGCTTCCGCTTATTATCATTTTGGAGAACGAATCCCTGTCAGAAAATCCATTTATCCATTTTCTCCCGCAGGTGAGGGAGAGCAGCGATTTCGCCTCTTTCAAGGCTGCAGGGAAGTCCTTTTCGGATGTGTCAATGAGGAGCCTGTATGCCGAGACGGTGTTTTTGACGTAGTCCTGTTTCTTCAGTCTTCCTTCGATCTTGAAGGCGGAAACGCCGGATCTGACAAGTCTGGGGATGTTTTCCGCCGCGCAGAGGTCGGCTGTCGAGAGGAAAAACCCTCTTTTTCCGTCTGGGGCGGCGAAATCATATCTGCACGGCTGTCGGCAGTAACCTCTGTTTCCGCTCGCTCCGCTCATCCAGGAGGATAGAAGACAGATCCCGGAAAGCGAACAGCACAGGGCCCCATGGATGAAAACTTCGACGTCGATCGGGGAATTTGCAATTATTGCCTCAAGTTCCTGCAGGGAGATTTGTCTCTCCAGTATCACTCGTCCAATTCCCAGCGAGGCGGCGACTTTGACACCGGCGCTGTTGTGTATCGCCATCTGTGTCGAGGCGTGAATCTCGAGCGACGGGAAATAGTCCCTGATGATTCTGATGGCACCTAGATCCTGCACAATCACGGCATCGGGGCCGAGAGTCGCGACTTGCGAAACGGTTTCCGCAAATTCCGCAACTTCAGATTCCTTGAGGATCGTGTTCAGTGTCACATATACTCTTTTCCCTATGGAGTGGGCGTATGCGATAGTCGCCGACATCTCCTCGACAGTAAAATTTTCAGAGCGTTCGCGGGCGTTGAATTTTTTCAGTCCGGCGTAGACCGCGTCCGCTCCGGAGTCGAATGCGGTGAGGGCGGACACTATTGTTCCTGCCGGCGCGAGAAGTTCGGGTTTTTTCAATTTGTTTTCCATGCGTGTTTAAAGTATTAGTCAAATAGGCACGAGAAGGACAAAAAGGGACAATTAATGAGGGACTTCCGAACCTTTGTTTTTATTGACAACTGGCATACATGGAGGGACGGCTAGCACGCCGTCCGTTGTGGCCGAGGTGGCATGTCGCGCCGTAGCTATACGAAGGCGGAAAATCGGCACTCCACCAATAAAAACTTGTCAGTTCCTATCCTTTTTTTCGCTGTTGTTCATGTTTTCCTGGCCGCTGTGCTTTGTCGGCGGGGTGGCGGGCTCTTTCGAGACATCTTTATCAATCTCGTCCATGGAGTCGGCAAGTCCGTCCTTGGCCTTCTTGAACTCCCTAAGCCCTTTTCCCAGCCCGCGGGCGATTTCGGGGATTTTCTTGCCGCCGAAAATAAGAAGGACAATCATGAAAATGATAAACCAATCCCAGCCTTGCAGATTAAACATACGAACCTCCATTATATAATATTTTATTTGTCTTCCTGATCTACCATATCACTCTTTTGTCTTTTTTGAAATGAACATATGAAAATTCCTGCTTCATAAAGAAGATAGAGGATAATGCCCAGGACTATCAGCGATATTGGATCGGCTGTAATTACAGCCGACACGATAAACAACGAGAGGAAGGCGTAGGGTCTCCATTTCTTCAGTGTTTCCACATTCAGGAAGTGGAGCCTCACCGCGACAAGCATTACAAGCGGTAGTTCCATGATTGCCCCGGCTGAAAGTACCCAGTAGAAAAGGAAGGAAACATAATCGTTCAACCTCCAGATGTTGTCGGCACTTTCCACTCCCATTGACAAAAGGACCGGGAGGATGAAGAAAAGAGAATAGTATCCGCCAATCACCCCTATGAGGAACAAGATGGATATTGATGAGAATATCCACCAGAAGGATTTTCTTTCTCTTTGTCCCAGCGCCGGAGATATGAATCCCCATATTATGATGAGTATGAATGGCATTGACAGGATGACGCCGCAGAGAAGTCCGATTTTCATCTTTATGAAGATGCCGTCAAAAGGGCCCGCCTGGTTGAGAATCACTGTCTTGTGTGCTATCAACACTTTCAACGGCGCGATGAATATCTCGAAAAGATAGTTTACAAACATCGTGCTGACAATGGAGAAAACTACAATGACAGCAAGACATTTGAAGATGACCCATCTGAGTTCCTCGAGGTGTTCCCAGAAGGACATATATCTCTCCCTTTCCTTTTCGCTCATGAAAAACATGTGTCGGTAATCCTCCTGATAAGCATTGAGTATCTTGGCTCGACCCTGAAATTCTTGACCGCTATAGCGAGAGCCTTCCTGCTCCCGATCATTACGAGGAGCTTGCGCGCCCTGGTCATCGCGGTGTAGATGAGATTCCGATGCAGCATTATGAAGTGCTGGGTGAGGACTGGAGCTATGACTGCGGGAAACTCGCATCCCTGGGACTTGTGGACGGTCACAGCGTATGCGAGTGTTATCTGATCTGCCTCGGAAAATTCGTATTGGACATCGCCCGTATCGAATGCGACGGTGAATTTCTTCTCCGAGTAGTTTATGTGGACGATCCTTCCGAGATCTCCGTTGAAGACGGACTTGTCATAGTTGTTGGATGTCTGCATCACCTTGTCGCCACTGCGGTATATCGTTTCGCCGAACGAGATCTGCGGCTTGTGGATGTCATGCGGATTGATTCTCTCCTGCAGTATCCTGTTGAGAGTTCCTGTACCGCAAGTCCCTCTGTTCATGGGAGTTATGACCTGTATATCCTTTGCGGGGGTGAGATTGAACCGCTCGGGAATCCTTTTTGTGAACATTTCGGAGATTACCGCCGTTGCCTTTTCGGGATCGTCCTGATCAATCCAGTAGAAGTCGGCGACCTGATCCTTGGGCACCTGCGTGAGATTCGGCATTTTGCCCACGTTCACCTCGTGGGCGTTGGTGATAATTCTGCTGCCTTCGGCCTGCCGGTATATTTTTGTGAGATGCGTGACAGTGAATTTCCCCGAGCTGATGAGATCGTTGAGGAAGTTTCCGGGGCCGACCGAGGGAAGCTGGTCCGCATCCCCCACCATTATCAGTGTCGTCCCAGTCTTTACCGCCCTCAGGAGATTGAGCGCGAGCGGGACATCTAGCATCGAGACCTCGTCCACGATGAGAATGTCGCAGTTGAGATTCCTTGATGCATTGTATGTGAAAGTCCTGCTTGCGGGATCCCACTTGAGCATCCTGTGGATGGTCATCGCATAGTTCCCGCTGGATTCTCCAAGCCTTTTCGAGGCTCTTCCGGTCGGCGCCGCAAGAAGAATCTTCAGTTTTGCGAATTTCGCACGCCGGACGATTTCGCCCACCACGGTTGTTTTGCCCACACCGGGGCCGCCGGTTATTATGCTGAAGGGAGATTTCGCAGACATGTCAACGGCCTGCATCTGATCCTCGTTGAGCTCCCTTCCGCCCTGGGGGAATTTGCATTCGAGCATTCTTTTCCCGCGAGGATATTTCGATCCGGAAATCCTGGAGACCTGATATGCGAGCTCCTTTTCGGCGTTGTGCAGGAATGTGCTGTAGACCATGTCTGCATAGTCGGCGGACGGATCGTTCCAGGCCTCGACTATGGCGCATTTGTTCTCGACCGCCAGCTCAAGTCCCCTTTTAGCCTTTTCATTTTCCACATCGAGCAGTTTCGCCACATATTCCAGAAATTCCGACTTGGGATAACAGATGTGTCCCGCCTCCGACAATCTGTTCAATGCATAAATAGCTCCTGCGCAGAGCCTTGCATCGTGGTTTTTATCAATTCCTAGTCCGGCTGCGATCCTGTCGGACATGATGAATCCTATCCCGTCCACTTCCTCTGCGAGCCGGTATGGATTCTCCTTGACTGTGAGGGGTGTGCTGTCTCCATACCGCCTGTAGATTCTTGTGCAGTAGGCCTGGCTGATTCCGAGGCTCTGAAGGAAAATATAGATGTCCCGCTCATTTTGATGTTCTCTCCAGGCGGTGCGCAGCATTTCCAGCTTCTTCTTTCCGAATCCGGGTATCTCGAGAAGCCTGGAGGAGTAGTTTCCAATGACATTCAATGTGTCCTTGCCAAAATAATCAACGATGGCTTCTGCAAACTTCGGGCCTATCCCGGGAATGACTCCGGATGCGAGATATCTCTTTATTCCGTCCGGGCTCGAAGGGAGGACAAAACTGTATTTCACCGCTCTGAACTGGCGTCCGTGCTCCTTGTGGCTCTCCCAGTGTCCGGAGAGTTCTATGTTCTGTCCCTCGTATGCGCCCGAGATCGGACCTACGACAGTCTGCTCCTTCGAGTTGCTGTCGAGAATCCTGAGCACCGTGTATGCCTGATCGTCGCTGGTATAGACAATCCTTCTTATTTCTCCCTTGAGCGAGTGAAGCGCGACAGCGCCTTCGGATTTCTTATCCGAATCGAAGTTGAGATCATCCATTTATCATGCCCGATTTTCTGGCGTGGTTGAAGATTCCCCCTGCGCGGATGACGTCTTTTGCGTCCCCGAGCGGTTCTAGTTTGTGGATTTTTCCGGAGGATACGATTTTAAGCGTATTTTCTTCCAGCGAGATTTCGACTTCGTCTCCGGTTTTAAGGATTTTGTTGAGTTCCTCCACAGTTTCGACAGGGTATATTTCGCCTGTTGCGATGGAGTTCCTGAAGAATATTCTCGCAAAAGAATTTGCGATGACTGCCCGGCAGCCTGCGGCACCGAGACTTACCGGCGCATGTTCGCGGCTTGAACCGCACCCGAAATTCTTGCCACCTATGATGATGGGAAATTCAGTCCTGGTCTTTCCCGTGGCGATGTATCTGGTCTTGAACTCGTCGGGAAGGCCGCAAAGCGCGAGGCTTCCAAGTTTCTCGTACTCCACCGGAATTGTAGGGACGAGATTGAGATACTGCGCGGGAATGATCTGATCTGTGTCAATGTTGTCTCCAAGCACGAAAACTTTTCCTCTTATTGTATCTTCAGCCATTTTCTATACCTTTTTTGTTATGTAAATATTCATTAGATCTGCATCGGCGGATGCAAATTAAAGAACTACAGGCAAGAATGCCTGTGTTACTTCCGCGACATAGCCGCTTATTCTGGCGGTATTCGCTACAACACTATATATCATCTTTATCGATTTGCCAGATCTGAATTTCCCACAGTTAGAAAACAGAAATCATTCTTACTTCTAGTGGAATTGCAGTTCGGGCATTGTGCCACTGAACCGGCGAAATTTTCCGCAGCCTCGATTTCAACACCGCACTTGGAGCATGTGAATTTTATTTCAGACATAACGATCTTCCCTTTCATCATCAATCATTCATTCTCATCATCCAGTATTCGAAAATGATTTTATCAACTTTCAGAGTTTTTGCCTTTCCCTCTATGAATAAATCTGCGGAGACCGGAACTGAGAAGGCCGTTGTCCCTCTGTTAAACACATTTTTAACAAAGGCTTTCTTCATGTCGGACACATTCCATCCCTCATCTTCAAGATCAATTATGCGCTTGTTGATTTTAGGGGTCAGGAATTCCATTACCTCCAGTGGCAGATAGAAGCCTGGCTCTTTCCGCAGGCCGCCTTTCGAGAAAAACAGAAACCCCTTGTAGATTTCCTCGGAGGTGGAATCCTTTTTCCTGACATCCTGCACGGCGCGGTCCATCTGAAAGCTGATCCGGCATTCCGCCCTGTCGGCGAACACGGGAAGCGGCACTCTTTTGTAGTGGATGAACCGGAGACACGACCTCATGTCAACGTCAGCCGCCTTGCCTGCGAGTTTCGCAGACATGACAATTCTAGTCCTGGTGATCACTTGCGGATTTGCTGTCATATAAATTTCTCCTCGTTATACCAATTTATGGTCGTTTCTGCGCATTTGCGGCAGAACGACTATGGAGGGACGTGCTCCGTCGCGTCCGCCTATGGCCACGACGGAGCGTGGCCCTCCACCAAGAAAACTGAGGCATTACGAATATTTCCTGTTCCATAGATTATTGTGTCGCCTTGCCTGCCGGAACAGCCACCGGGCTATTTGTCTTATTCCTCTTGTCAATAAAATATTTTACGGCAATAGCCGCGATTATAATGTTCACTAGGATAAATACGATTGCGATATTGCGTTTGAGGGTGCGCTTTTTATCCTCGGCGAGGAGTCGCTTGAACTCTCGTATTTTTCTGTCGGCCTCTTCCGAGTCGGATCTCTGCGTGGATTTTTTATTTTTTGCGGTCGGTGCTTCCTTCGGCTTTTCATCCTCCAGGAGACGGCTAAGATTTTTTATCAGTTCCTCCCATGAGGCGAAGCGCTTGTCCCTGTCTTTCTCGATCATTCCATTTATGACTTTGACACAGCGGTCGGAAACCTTGTTGTTTTCAACCTTGAGGTTTGCAGGCTGTTTTGAAATTTGAGCCGTCATGAGGGCGGTTCTTGACTTGTCCTTGAATGCGGGATGCCCGGCAAGCAATTCATAGAAAATAAGCCACAGGCAGTACATGTCCGCATGAAAGTCGAGCTCCATGTCGCCAGTAACCTGTTCTGGACTCATATACTGCGGATTGCCGATGGTGAATCCTGCCATGGTCAGAGCTCGCCCGGCCACCTGCGATTTCGCCATGCCAAAATCTGTCAGCATGGGATGGTTGCCTTTCGCAAGAAGGATGGTCTCCGGGCATATGTTCCTGTGGATTATCCGTTTTGATTCCCACGCCTGTTTCAATGCGTCGGCTAGGGCGACAATTATTTTCACAGCCTCCTTCTCCTCGAGAATTCCACGCTGTTCAATATATTCATGAAGGAAAAAACCTTTTTCGTATCCGGTTATGAAAAAGAAGTTCCCATCCTCTTCTCCGGCGTCGTAGGCGGGAAGGATGTTGGGATGCTGGAGCGAAGCGGTAAGCTGGACTCCCTGTATGAAGCGATTGGCAATCTCAGGATCCGAAGTCATTGACGAGGGGAGTATCCTGATCAAAATTTCGCGTTTCAGACCTTGGTGGGTGCCGATATAGACATCGTCGCCAAGGCATCCGACTCCATACTTCCTGACGATCTCGTATTTTCCCTTGATTACATGTCCGACATTTAGCTCCTTGCTCATTGATGCTCCTTAGGAAGATTCGGGTAAAAAATAAAAAGGAAATATCTATTCACTGAACAACTTTTCGGAATATACAATCCAACCATGAGAAATGCAAAAGAAGATTTTGCATATGTTCTCATTGGAGTTAAGGCTGTAGATGGTAATCCCCCAGCTCAGTTGGGGGGACTCGTAAAGTTTGACATTTGCTGGGAATATTGGCATTCTTTTTCTGTTTTCTTTAATCGGTGTCGCTATCGGAATCGGAATCGAATTGTTCTTCATTACGGTTGTGAATAGGAAAAGAAAGAGGGGGGGACGATACCGAAAGCGATTCCGACCCCGACCCCGATGAGAAACAAAAAATATGGGAAGACGTGCTTGATCATTAACAATAGTTCTATGAGATGTGGCAGGACAATTTGCCGCCGTTGGCGGCCTAAACGTTAAGGAAATAATCCGCTTTGAGCGGTTCACGAACTCAAGCCTCCGGCTGTGCCGGAGGTATCTGACTTGAAATCAGAAATCCCCGTCCTCCCTGTCCCGCCGTAGGAACGTAGGCGGATGGGCGGGGTCAGAGTCCTTCAGGGTTTGCCTGAAGGTTTATTTATTTTACTTGTTACTTGTTTCTTTTCGAGATATTTCAGCCATTCTTCCATGCCATTGCCTGTTTTTGAACTCAGTTCAAGTATCTTGATGCGCGGATTGATGAGGCGGATGTTTTTTCTGCACAATGCCATGCTGTACTCGAGATGCGGGAGAAGATCTGTTTTCGTGATGATGGCCAGTTCGGCCCGCGAAAAGATTTCAGGATATTTGACTGGCTTGTCTTCGCCTTCGGTGACGCTGTGGAGCGCTATCTTGAATTTTTCGCCGAGTTCGAATGATGCCGGACAGACAAGGTTTCCGACATTTTCAATGAAGAGAAGTTGAATTCTGCCTTTTGAAAGTTCGGGAAGCACCTCGGCTATATGTTCGGCGTTAAGATGGCATGCGCCATGGGTCTGGATCTGGCGTATTTTCGCGCCTCTGCCTTCAAGCCGTTCCGCGTCATTGTTTGTCTCAATGTCGCCTGTTATGACAGCGCATTTCATCTTTCCCTTCAGCGCATCGAGCGTCTTTTCGAGAAGCATTGTTTTCCCGGCTCCCGGAGAGGAGATGATGTTCACCGCGAGTATCCCGCGTTTTTCGAACCATCGGCGGTTATCGCTGGCGATATAGTTGTTGCGGTCGAAAATATTCTTGTTGATTTCGATGATTCTGCCAGGTTCATCTGAGCTTCCGACATGTTTGTGTTCGTGTGTATGAATTTTCCCGCCCTCGGAATGTTTGTGTTCGGTTCCATCGTCGTGGCGGTGCCACCCCTTTTTAATCGTTCCGCTTCCGCACCCGCAATTTTCGCACATATTTTCCTCCAGGTTTGCTGATTTTTATGCCAAGTTGCTCACCGCTTACTGCTCGCTGCGTTCCAGTTCCACCTCCCTTATCATGAATTCGCGTCCTGAAACGAGGCTTACATTTTTAGAACCGCACTTCCCACATTTCATGAACGGCAGATCTGTCTTTGTCTTTGCCGTGCAGTCGCCGCAGAGGATCTCGAAGGGAATTTCCTCGATGAGCAGCTTCACCTTCTCCATTTCTGTATCTTTTACGACGGCTTCATAGGCGAATTTGAAGCACTCAGGATCTACGCCGGAAAGCCGTCCTATCGCGACTTTGATTGAAATAAGGCCGGGTCGTCCCTCTTTTTCGAGAAAGAGGTCAAGTTCCTTCATCATGCTTTCGACAAGCGAGAGTTCGTGCATCAGCAGATCCTTGGCAGCATTTCACCGGATGGCATTCCGACGATGCGTTTTCCGCCGGAGACAGTTTTGAGGATAACTCTGCCAGAGTCTTTCGTGACGATACCGAAAACCGAAGCATCCCTGCCTTCCGGGAGCTGTTTCCAATCGGCTAGTATCTTATCGGTGGCGGAGCTGTCACATATCATTACGAGGCGGCCCTCGGAGGGGGAATTCAGCAGGTCTAGTCCGAGGATTTCGGCGGCCGCCTTGGCCGCCATGGAAAACGGGATATTTTTTTCGTCGAGCGATATTCCGAAATTCAGATCCTTAACCATTTCATTCAGGACTGCGGCAACGCCGCCTCGTGTCGGATCTCGCATGAACTTCACTGCCTGTCCGTATTTGCGCACGGCGGCAACAAGGTTGTGTACCGGGGCGGTATCGCTCATGGGGCCGTTCCCCATCTTGAGGCTCTCGCGGGATGTGAGTACTGCAATTCCGTGATCTCCTGCAGTTCCGCTGATCAGAACATTGTCCCCGGGGGTTATGCGCGTTCTGGAGAGATTGAAATCATCGTATTTAGTGCCTATGCCAGAGGTGTTTATATAGATTTTGTCGCACTGTCCTCTGTGGACGACCTTCGTGTCGCCGGTGACAATTTTCACTGCGCATTTTTCGGCGGCGATTTTCATGGAGTCGAGGATTTTCCTGAGAACAGCCATGGGAAGGCCTTCCTCGATGATCAAGCTCAGCGACAGCCACATGGCTTTTCCGCCTGCGACAGAAATGTCGTTGACTGTGCCATAGACTGCGAGTTCTCCTATGTTTCCGCCGGGAAACTCGATCGGGGACACGACGAAGCTGTCGGTGCTGTATACTATATGATCGGAACCAACGGCGATAGTGGCGGCATCCGGAAGGGTTTCAAGCGGCCCATCGCCGAAACGCGGGAGGATCTCATCTTCCATCAGCTTCTGTGAGAGCCTGCCTCCGCCACCATGCGCAAGCTGTATGAATTCGTTTTTCATCTTTTCCTATTCCTGTCGTTACTGTGAAAAACACTAATATCCTTGTTACGCTAGTCCACATATTCGAGATAACAAGGTCAAACGGGTACCAAAATCTTGAAGTTTTAAATAAGAACGATTATTATTGTCATATTTTAAAAAATTACTTGACATGTTTATTGATTTAGTATAATATGATATGGAAAGGACAGGGAGTATTAGTTGAAATAGAGGTCAAGATGATATGAAAATTCCGAATAGGTTGTCTATGGAAGTAGAAACAACAATAATAATTATTATCAAAAAAATCCAAATGTTTATCTTTTTGGTACAGTTTATGCTTGAGAGGCATTCATATAACAATTTAAAATAAAGGAGTATCTGGGATGAATATCACGAGACGCCAATTCCTCAAGTATTGCGGGCTTTCCGCTGCGGCACTTGGTCTCAACCCGATGGATCTGAAGGCCATTGAGACTCTGTTGACGGCTTCAGGCGCGCCATTGGTAGTTTGGATACAGGGTAGCAGTTGCTGCGGATGTTCCATTTCACTGCTCAACAGAATATCTACAGCGGCACCGAAGACTGTGGATGAACTTCTCACCAGCACCATAGATCTTGTTTTCCATCCAAATCTTATGGCGGCCGCAGGTTCCCAGGCGCTGGCGGAGATAAAAAGCGTTGCGAACTACATCCTTGTGTGCGAGGGTGGAGTCCCAACTGCCTTTGGCGGAAGAGCATGTACCGTATGGACTGAAAACGGCTTGGATGTCACCTACGGGGATGCCTTGAAAGAGCTTGCGGCCAAGGCGTCAAAGATATTATGCGTGGGGCAGTGTGCAAGTTTCGGTGGAATCTGCGCCTCAGGCAGCAATCCCATAGGGTTCATGAGCGTACCCAGTTTCCTTGGAATGCAGACCATCAACATCGCAGGATGTCCCGCCCATCCGGACTGGATGATCGGAACCATTGCGCAGCTTCTCGCAGGCCAGACTGTCCCGCTGGACAGCTATGGGCGCCCGACCTCGATTTACGGACGTACCGTCCACAGCCGTTGTCCTCTTCGGGAGACAGAAGAGGCGGAGACTTTTGGTGTCAGGAACAGATGTCTGAGGGAGCTCGGCTGCAGAGGCCCACGTACCTCTGCGGACTGTCCCATTCAAAAGTGGAACAATGGCGTCAACTGGTGCGTTAACGCCGGGGCGCCGTGCATCGGATGCACTAGCCCGGACTTTCCGGGAACAGCATCATTCTATTCGGGGGACGGAGGTGGTGGTGACGATTAAAGATGGAATTTTAAGGCATTATTATTTTGAGCGGATCAGGAGTTCTGAGTTTACAATATTGAAAATAAAAACAGGAGAGTATCCATGGCTATTTACACGGTTGTAGATCCGGTGACCAGGATTGAAGGCCACATGAAGATTGATGTCACGATAGACGCGGTCGCGGGAGTCCAGCAGGTTGTTGATGCGCATGCCTCCGGTACGCTTTACAGGGGGTTCGAGAACCTGCTCGTGGGCAGGGATCCGAGGGATGCACAGCACATCACGGAACGCATATGCGGAGTTTGCCCGGTGTCTCATGCGATGGCGGCTGTCATAGCGCTTGACCAGGCATATAGAGTCAAAATTCCAATGAATGCCCTTCTCATGAGGAATCTCGTCATGGGAGCGAATTTTGTTGAATCGCACATCCTTCACTTCTATCTCTTGAGCGCCCTGGACTACATGGACGGGCCGGCGATGAGGCCATGGCTTCCGAACTGGTCCATAGACAGAAGGTTCACCACCGACCAGTCAAACGCGCTTCTCACTCATTATCTGAAGGCCATTGAGATGAAACGGAAGGGGCAGGAGGCCGCCGCGATTTTCGGCGGAAGGATGCCACACCCGCCAGCATTCATCCCGGGAGGATTTACAAATGCTCCAACCCAGGATCAGATAACTCTTTTCAAGTCATATCTCACTGAGCTGGGTGACTTTATAAACTCATCATACATTCCTGATGTTGAATTGCTATACCAGGTTTATGGTGACTACTCCAGTGTCGGCAGGGGATATGGGAACCTGCTGGCATACGGATGTTTCGACGAGGATCTGACCGCAAAAAACAAGCTCTTCAAGCCAGGCTATGTGAACGATGGCTCACTGCTGCCTCCGCGCGTCATCAAACCGGCCAAAATAAACGAACATGTCAGATACAGCTGGTACAACAAGAAATACAAGAAACTAAATCCAATGGCGGGATTTACGGATCCTGTAAACCCGAAGGTCGATGCATATTCCTGGATGAAAGCTCCGAGATATTCGAATTTGCCCTACGAGGTGGGCCCCCTTGCGAGGATGTGGGTCAATGGAGATTACAAGTCCGGTATTTCCGTGATCGACCGCCATCGCGCGAGAGCCTACGAGGCATCAAAGATAACACAGGCCATGGTCAGGTGGATTGACAATGTTAGAGTGGGCGATCCTGTGTATCTCAAAGGGACAACTCCTGGCACTTCAAGAGTTGTTGGTCTTACCGAGGCTCCACGCGGAGCTCTTGGGCACTGGGTCTATATTTCCGGAGGCAAGATCGCCAAGTATCAGATAATCACTCCGACATGCTGGAACTGTTCTCCGAGAGATAATGTCGGCAAGCTTGGCCCTGTCGAAATGGCTCTGGTGGGAACGCCTGTCCAGGATGCGGAGCAACCCGTCGAAGTCATGAGAGTTATCCATTCATTTGATCCGTGCCTCGACTGCGCGGTCCATGTGATGATGGCTAAGTGACGGGTTTTTATGATTCAACATGGAAAAATCTGGATTGCCGGACTTGGCAATGCCTTGATGAGAGATGACAGCATAGGAGTCGTGATCGCAACGATGCTTATGGAAAATCCTCCCCTAGGAACTTATGTCTCCGAGGTGGGTACGGCTTCGATGTCGTTTGCGGATATCATTTCAGATGCCGAAAAGATCATAGTGATTGATGCCGTGAAAAGCGGAAAATCCCCTGGAACAATCACTGTATTCAACCCCGGGGACATGCAATTTACACGAGATTATATCTCCGCCCACAATCTGGGCTTTTTTGATGCCGTCAGGCTTTTCCGGCCCGATAATCCTCCGGCGATCAAGATCCTCGGCGTAGAGCCGGAAAAAATCGAGTATGGCCTCGAACTCACGGAACCCCTGAAAGCAGCAATCCCGAAAATCATGAAGAAAATTGTGGAACTTGCCGGTCAAATGCTGCAATAAAGATGAATGTGCCAATGCATGGCGTTTTTTTTTCGAAAATGCCTCAAGAGAGCCTTGCGCAACACTATAGGGAGAAATAAGAACATGGCGGACAACATAAGTCTGACTATAGTTGCGTTGCAGGAAGAACCTTTCACCCTGCGGAGCTTGGCTGTGTTGCGGAAGCCCAGCATGGCCGGTTCAATCATTTTCTATTCTTGCTGCCAGGTGGGGTGTAGTCGGGGAATTTGTCTTTCATGCATTCAGGGCATATGCTATGTGTAAATCTATATTTCGTCTTTTTGTTCAGATAGACATCAAGCGGTTCCCACGTGTTTTGTGAGTCGCGGATTTTCTTGCAATATGAGCAGATGGGAAGCAATTTCATCAGTTTTCCGGATTCCGTGATGGATGTTTTCAGCGATTCTATCAACTGCTCCTTTTCATGGATGTTGTTCTTCATGGTGCTGATATCGCGCCATGTGCTGACTATGAACTTCTCATTGTTGACCTCGATCAATTTCGAATTAATTTCCACATCAATGATTTTTCCATCCTTTGTCTTCTGCTTTGTGATGAAATGATCCCTGCCCATCTCGACAATCCTTTCGATATGGGTATGCACTCTGTCCTTTGTTTCGTATACATCATAATCTTCAATGTCAAGTTTCTTGAATTCTTCTTTTGTATATCCCAGTGTTCGATAGGTGCTTTCATTGAAGTCAACGACCTTCCCGGTTTCAACGCGTATTACAACCATCGAATCGTTTGATATTTCAAGGAGAGCCTTGTAAAAAGTGTTTGAGTAACGCAAATCTTCCATGTTAATTTTGTGCTTTTTCATAACGTCTTTTTCAATAAACCTTTATGTTAGTTATAAATAATTGCTGCAACTAGTGAAACAAATCTCTGACACTTTTAATCCTCAATCCTCATTGATCCCATCTCCATACTTATACAGTGCGGCGCAGGTTCCTTCGGAGCTGACCATGCAGGGACCTTGTGGCTCGAGAGGATTGCAGGCCACCGCGAAGAGAGGGCACTCGTCGGGACGGATTTTGCCCTTGAGGACTTCGCCGCATCGGCAGGCACCGTCGGATTTGTATTCCTTTATCTCTAGGCCAAAACGTTTCTGGGCATCGAACTTCTCGAATTCGTCCTTGATTCGGGAGCCGCTGCGGGGGATGACACCGAGGCCGCGCCAGGGCGCGTCGTACACCTCAAGATATTTTGACATGATGTCCAGCGCCTTCATGTTGCCCTGGTTTCTTACGACCCGCGAATATTGATTTTCAACCTCCGCCCGGCCTTTATTCAGCTGTTCAAGTATTCCGCTGATTCCGAGAAGAATGTCGAGAGGTTCGAATCCGGCTACTACGCATGGGATCTTCTTTTCACTGACAATCGGCCTGTACGCATCGGCACCTATGATGGCGCTGACATGTGCGGGACAGAGAAAACCGTTTACCTTAATCTCAGGATCTTCGAGCAGGGCGATCATGGCCGGGGGGATCCGCTTGAAGGAGGTGAGCAGTGACATGTTCACGATTTTCTTTCTCAAGGCAGTCTCGAGGAGAGTTATTATAGGCGCGGTCGTGGTTTCAAAACCTACGGCGAGGAAGACTATTTCCTTGGAGGGATATTCCTGGGCGATCTCCAGCGCGGTTTCAGGGGAATAACAGATTTCGACCCGAGCACCGGCGGCACGGCATTCTGAAAGCTTTGTCCTGGTTCCGGGAACATTGATCATGTCTCCGAATGTTACGACAATCACGCCCTTCATCGCCAGTTCTGTCGCCGCGTCCATGTATCCGGCATGGGTGACGCAGACAGGGCATCCCGGTCCGCTGATGAGTCTTACGTTTTTCGGCATCATTCTGCGAATTCCGCAGCGTTCAATTGCGACGGTGTGGGTACCGCAGACTTCCATGATGCATATTTTCTGCATCCGTGATTGCAGGGATTCCCCGAGCTGGCAGATTTTCCCTGCGATGGCGCGCGCCGCACCTTCATCTCTGAATTCATCAACGTACTTCATTGTTGGTAACTCATCTCGATTTCCTTGAACATTGCGATTCTCTGTTCCGCCTCGGCGGTGTCGAGCTTTTCAATCGCGAATCCCGCATGCACAATCACATAGTCGCCAACTGCCGGATTCTCGACGAGAGAAATATTTATCCTCTGCTGGACATTGCCGTATTCGGCGGTTCCTCCATCCGAATCAATTTTCTGAATTTTCATTGGCACTGCCAGACACATAGGATCTTCCTTTAATATTGATATGGATTATTGGATTGTTGCGATTCAGCAAGTAGGTACCCCCTTAAGGGTGTACCATGGTATAGGCTAACCCCAGTACCTAATTCGGAATCTATTTATTTAGATTCAGTTTATAATTTTCAATAATCAAATTTCAATAATCAATTTTCAAGTTACTTGGAAATTGAGCATTGAGTGTTGAACATTGAATATTTTAATAAATAACCCTAATAACAACTTCAAGTTCCCAAGCTTAACAGTTATAAGTTACCCAATAATCCACCAATCCCAAAATCCACCAATCCGTCATACTCTGGGTTGACTTCGATTCATTCCTTCATCCTTGCGGTGGCGGCGACGACCTGTCCTGCGGAAATTCCCCCGTCGCCTACTGACATCTTCTTGTTTATGAAAACCTTCAGGCCGCGCTTTTCGAGTTTGTCCAGGAGAAGCCCCCGCAGCAGTCGGTTCACGAAACACCCACCACTAAGAACTATATTACGTGTTTTCCGTTTTGACAAGCCGTATTCAATCATTTCAACGGAAGCTTCTGCGACAGACTTGTGGAATGAGTTTGCGAGGCTGGCAGATTGCCCATCAATATCCGGGATTTTATGCTCCCTGAACGCGGGAGACCAGTCCACAAGGAAAAGATTATTTTTCTCAAATGTCGAGTAAGGGATTTTTTTTTGTGGAGAATCACCGGAATTACGTTGGGCCTCGGCTTCAAGATTTATCGCAGGCTGTGCTTCGAACTGAATGACCTGCGGAGAAAGCCCGAGAAGCATTGAAAATGCGTCGAAGAGACGCCCCGCCGAATGCGAAAGTGGCGCATTCACAGATTTTTGGCACTGAAAAATCCATATCTCGCAGACCTCGGGCGTTACGCCGATGCGCCTGAGCCACGGCTCCTCTATTTTCATCCCTGCGGAAAACCATCTTGCCACAAGTTGTCTTGCCGGCTGCCTCACGGCGGCATCACCCCCGGGAAGCGGAACAGGTGCGAAACTCGCAAGTCTTTGAAATGATGCCAGTTCGGAATAAAGAAGTTCGGCGCCCCAGACAGTTCCGTCGGTGCCAAGCCCTGTGCCGTCATATACCAGTGCGAGGCATTCCGGAAGGTCATGTTCCACCATGCACGAGACGGCGTGGGCATGGTGGTGCTGGACTTCAAACACCGGGATTCCCATCTTCTCCGCAAGTGACTTTCCGCTCAACGTCGAATACATGTCGGGGTGCAGATCCACCGCCACTGCGGCTATCTTTTCATCGGAGAGCAGTGAAATTTCCCTGACCGCATTGTCGTGCGAGGTGGCATTGTCCGGATCTTCGAGATCGCCGATGCACGGCGACATGTAGAGGTTCCCGCGATATCCGAGCGAGACCGTGTTCTTGAGCTCCGCCCCCATCCCGATTACCGGATGCGGGAAATTGAATTCCCCGATTTTTGAATATTCGAACATGTTTAAGTTTCGATTTTCATTTGCATTGAAGATAGTCAGACTACCTGGAAAATTCAAGACAAGTTTTTGGAATACAATTTTCTGTCTGAGTGTTGTCTTAAGGAATGGGTAGTTTGAAATTTTTATTTTGAGGCGGTCATCAGGAATATGGGGAAGTCTCTCAGTTCTCCTGAGGCAATGCTTTTCTTCAGAATGTAGCATTGCCTGTGCGTGATCTCTCTGAAGCCGTGTTTCTCCAGCATGGTAGAAAGTACCTCCACATCGAAACCATCGTGTCCGTTGAATCCTTCTCCGTGGAACGAGCCGTCCTCCTTGTAGAGATCGGCTATGGCGAGATATCCGCCCTTGGACAGTAGGGAGTGGAATTTCCCGAGGAGGGGATCAACGTTGCATACATGGTGCAGGGCCATCTGGTTGTAGATGATATCGAATTCGCCGGTGAAATTATCTTTTTCGAGATCGATGAAAAGAGCTTTCATGTTGCTGGCGGGTGCGGCCTGGATCTTTTCATGCGCGACATTCACCATTTCCCGGGAACTGTCCATCATGGTGATTTCGGAGAACCTGTCCTTGAGCAGGAAACTTAGGAGTCCTGTGCCAGCTCCATATTCAAGAGCCCTCATGTTCCTATTTAACGGGATCATTTTCAGCAGTTCAGAGGCTACCGCCAGAGATCTGTCGAGATGCATCTTTTCCTTATCCCAATCCCTCGCCTTGCTGTCGAAATCGGTCATATGATTTTGCGCCTTTTTTTATATTGAAATCGCCCGGCATCAATTTAGCATTCTGAAACAGATTTGCGAACTTATCCCCGGGCGTCTTGTCACGAAATTTGTCAGTGGTCGCAGACATTATCTCCGGTTTTCAGATTTCCTTTTAGATAATCTGCCACAATGCGATCCGGCGTGTCTCCCTGGACTCCGACCATGACCTCAATCCCGTTTTCCGCGAACAAGGACTGAGCCCGGCTTCCCATTCCCCCGGCTATTATGAGATTGGCTCCCTGCTCCTTCAGCCATAGTGGCAGAAGTCCAGGCTCGTGGGGCGGAGGAACAAGATAGGTGGCAGACGTGATTCTCTTCTTTTCAAGATCAAC
>CAIQLG010000009.1 GCA_903872565.1 uncultured Lentisphaerota bacterium
ATCATCGCTTTGTTATCAGCCTTCATGCTGTCAGGATGTGCGTGGCTCCATCTTGGCGAAACCACGTTGGTGGACGGCGGAAAGCCGTGCGCCGACATCGTGATTGCCGAGAAGTCCCCCCGAGGGGTGAAGCTGGCGGCGGAAGAACTGCAAACCTACATCGAGAAAATCAGCGGCGCGAAACTGGCGATCACGACCGCGCCGGGATCTGACGTGCCTGCTCACATCTACGTGGGGCGGAGCACCTACACGGACAAACTCAACATCACAGATGAAGGGCTCAAGTGGGGCGCGTTCCGGATGGTCTCGGGCGAGGACTGGCTGGTTTTGCTGGGATATGACAAAGACTTTGTTATCCCCCAATATGTTGCCCGTAGTTATGCCGATTTCCCCCGCGCGACCAAGGAATGGGATGAGCGCACCGGAGAGCATTGGGGCAATCCCTATGCGACCGACAGGCTGTACCGACAGTACAATGCGAAATTGGATGTCAGCATTTACGACGATCTCGGATCCCTGAACGCCGTGTGCGAATTTCTCCGCGGCCTGGGCGTGCGGTGGTATATGCCGGGCGATCTGGGCGAAATCGTGCCCGCGCTGAAGACGATCGCGCTGGCACCGGTGGACAAGACGGTCAAGCCCGATTTCCCGTACCGAAATCTGGGCGACTATGCCCCCACGTTTGACGGCGCCCCGCGGGATGCGGCGATCTACAAATTGCATCTGGGGCTTAACTGCGGCATGGGGATTCCGGGTCCCCATGGTATGAATAATGTGAACGGCCGGGACGAGGTCAAGAAGGCGCATCCGGAGTTTTACGCCAACCATCGGACACCAGATCCCAGCGACCAATATTATGCCTCTTGTTTTTCTTCACCGGAACTGTTCGACTATACGGTGAAATATTTGCGCACGGTATTCGATATTTATCCCGACCTGCAATATGTCTCTTTATGGCCGAACGACGGGTTCTGGACGGGCAGTATGTGCAAATGCGACCTGTGCAAAGGCAAGGATATGCCGAGTAGGGGTAAAGACGGAGTGTGCTCGGATTATGTCTGGGATTTTATCAATCGCGTGGCCACTGAGGTGTACAAGACGCACCCGGACAGGAAAGTGATTTGCGGCGCATATGGGGTATATACGTTGCCGCCGGAAAAGATCGCCCACTTCAGCCCCAATGTGATGGTCGGAATTATGGATTCCCGGTATTCCTTCACTAATCCTGACTTGCGTACCAAGGCACTGGAGCTCCGCAAGGGGTGGCTGACCAAGGTGATACCGGGGAATCTTTATATTTACAACCATTACCTTTGCAGTTGGTGGCGTCTGCCTGTCTATTTCCCCCACGCAATTGCCGAGGATCTGCATTCGTTGAAGAGCCTCTCGCAGGGGGAATACATAGAACTGGCCGTAGATAAGAAGTCTTACGCGGCCATGGAGGCCCCGGCCTTCAACCATCTGAACGTGTATGTGACGGGCCGGTATTACTGGGACGCGGACCAGAACATCGAGGCGCTGCTGAGCGAGTACTACGAGAAATTCTATGGGCCGGCGGCGAAGGAGATGAAGGCGTTCATCGAGTATTCCGAGGCGAACTGGGATAAAATGTCCAGTAACGCGGCACCAGCCAGCAAGGCGTTGGAGCTTTTGGAGGCCGCACGGAAGGCCGCCGGTGACACGGTGTACGGCAAACGCATCGAGCTCGTGGCGGATTACTGCCAGAAGTCGTTGGCGGCTTTGCGCGACCGCGTGGCGGATCGGAAGGATGTTCCCAAGGCATGCTTTTCCCAGCCGTCGAAGAACGACTCGAAAATCACGGTTGATGGTCGCCTGGATGAGCCCAGTTGGAACACACGCGCGTACCCTCTGGCCGGGCTGGAGGCCGGGCGGAGCCCGCTCTCCGGCACATCGTTCCGGGTGATCTGGGGTAGTCGGGAGATATATTTCGGGATTCGCTGTGAAGAGCCGGACATGAAGAACCTGAACATCACGACGACCAAAAATGACGATTCCGCGATCTTCAAGGGCGATTATGTGGATGTGCTGCTGGAGACCCAGGGACATTCCTACTATCAGATTGCGGTCAATCCGGCTGGCGCAATTTTTGATGCCGACATGAAGGATGGAACCAACTTGGCCTGGTCTTCGAGCACCCAGATCGCCGTGTTCAAGGGCGACACGTTCTGGAGCGTAGA
>CAIQLG010000010.1 GCA_903872565.1 uncultured Lentisphaerota bacterium
AGAACCGAGTGATTGTGCTGAACGACTTTATGAAGACGCAATCGAGGCCGCAGCTCCCGGGAAAATCATTCCTATTAATGATGAAAGTATAGATAGTTTTACCCCACTTGTCCTAACTATTCCCGAACCACTCGACTTGGACAAGATTTCTCTGAGAATAACATATCCAAGCTCAAATATTAAATTATGGACTAAAAATGTAAGTGATGAAACGCGTACCCCTGATTCAGTACTTAAAAGTGGCCAATACAGCGGTGACATCCTTAAAGGACTATTGGGCGGAAGCGGGAGTAGAACAGCTACATTCTGGATCGAGGGATTAAAGCCTAATGCCTCCGAAATAAAGTTTGATGTTGACCCAGATGGTCCCAAAAAAGGCAAAGAGGAAAATCCTGCGAAATACGTCCATTCGGATGTCGTAATGGTAACGCCGGTTAAGGTGGATATCGCCATGGATGGCAACCATGACGGGAATATTGATTTTAAAAAGAAGGCTGATAAAAAATATCTCTTCTGGGTCAACGATGACCACGATGAAAGTGAATTCTGGCAAACGGAATGGTTGCGCATGGAGGATGATGTTGAAGGAACGCCTGACTGTGATGACAACACGATCGGGAACACTACGGAATGGTTCAAGACCGGATGCAAGCGGGATCTTGAAGATTTCACAAGGCTTCACATTCAAGTTCCAGACTTTATGTCAAAACTTGACGGTATAACCTATCATTTCAAGTTCGCAGGAAGCGCCTGGCCTGAAGCCAACATCTTCGAGGCAGTTCCAAATGAAAACACAGGTAAAGAAGGAACACTGGACTATCTTAAAGTTACCGAAGTAGCGGATAATCAGATCACAAAGGAACGTCTTCTTACCGTAAGTGCCTGGGGCGAGGAGGAACTCGAGGAAAAGTACATCAAAAAGGAAGGTAAGCTTTCCTGTTTCTTGCTTGAAGGAAAGAAGGCAGGC
The DNA here is from genome assembly GCA_903872565.1 of uncultured Lentisphaerota bacterium. Classification (GTDB taxonomy): domain Bacteria; phylum Verrucomicrobiota; class Lentisphaeria; order Victivallales; family GWF2-50-93; genus CAIQLG01. The sequence goes on from CAIQLG010000010.1 coordinate 968, forward strand.
AAGGGAAATTTGATCTTCATTGTGAAGAAAGAAGGACATGAGATAGCCAGGGGAAGCGTTGAACTTGAACTGAGGCCGTCGAATAACTTTTTTCAGACATTTAAAATAGCTGAGGTTGGCAAGAACAGCAAACCCGATCGAACATACAAGGATGATTTTGTAAAGAAAAATGATTATCTTCTTTTCGTGCATGGTTTCAATGTCAATGATACGGAGAAGCAGCAGTGGCCAGCAACAGTCTTCAAGCGCCTCTGGTGGCAGGGCTATCAAGGACATGTGGGATTTTTTGATTGGCCGTGTGAGCCATTAGACCTAAGCAATCCTAAGTGTTATGACAATAGCGACTTCAACGCCTGGCGTTGCGGTGAAGCTTTGAAAAATCGACTCGTATCTCTAAATTCCGGCAAACATCGCGGAAAAGTCAGCGTCATTGCGCATAGCCAAGGGAACATCATCACCGGGGAAGCGATAAAACAATCTCCAAATAATATTTTACATAGCTACATTGCAACCCAAGCGGCTATATCTGGGGACTGCTATCAAAAAGAACTTACTCCATACTTTACCTCATTTACGACTCCGAACGTGATAGCCCCATACCCCGGGACGACGGAACCATACCTGACCGGGATAGATAGTAAAGTTAATAAGAGATTCAGTTATTATAATCCTGATGATTACGCCCTGCACTCTATGTGGATATTTTCATGGGAGGACAACAACAAAATGCATCCAGACATTAATTATTGGTATACAGAAGGGGATGGAAAAGTAGACACGTATAAGCCTGAGTTTGGCGACCGGTTCTATTACGCTAGTGTTCCTTCTATTAATGAAATAACTTTGTTATTCCCGACTGATACATTTAAAATATTCTCCTACGCCGCAGAGGCAAGGGCATCTGCTATTGGTGTCCGACCGTCGATAAATAATTTCACCTCATTCAACTTGGGGAATGCTTTTAATTATGACGATCAACATTACTCCCACAGTCGCCAGTTCCGTTCAAATATTGTAATTATTGGGGAAAGGTAATAAGTGATGCAGATTTACCGCGTAAATAGAAAACTCAAAAACAAGGAAACAGAATATGACCATACAATTAAAATGTCTGATCTCGATCTGTATTGTAACGATTGCAACCTCTGTCTTTAGCCAGGATGATGACAAGATTTCCGATAAAATGAAAGAAAGATTAGAAGAACTTAAAAAACAAGAAGGGTCTATGGAATTTTATGGAAAAGTAATTGATCAGTACGAAAAACCAGTAGCAGAAGCCAAGGTGTTTTTATCCATCCAAAAAGCGAGTATCTTTCCTTCTGCGCCTGAAATCCTCACATCTATAACTGATGAGCAAGGCCTTTTTTATATTGACAATGTAAAAGGAGGTAATCTTTTTGTCAAAAATATTGAGAGGGCGGGATATATCGTTGATTTTAAACAAGATATATCCAGAGGGTTTAGTTACCGAAAAGACTATAATCCTAGACATGTCCCAAATAAGTCTACACCTGTTGTTTTCCACATGCGCAAGAGGGGCGAGAATCCCACGTATCTTATGACGAATCGAGATTTTAATGTTGATATGAGTTCCGGAGAAAAGCTTGTTCGTTCGTTCATAGATCTCAGGAACGACTGGAAGGAGAAGCACGAAGATGGCGATTACGAGAAAGACTTTCTCTCCAAGCATCATGACATAAAAGTATCTGCGACCTTTGATAAGGAAAAGTCCGACTGGACGGTAACATTTACCGCCAGTGGAGAAAACGGTGGTTTTGTCCTTGACGATAAATTCCTCAGCGAGGCGCCGGAAGACGGATACATGAAGGAGTTCACGATTATTCAGCATGTGGCGACGGAAAAGGAAAGGGAAGAATATAATAATTCCAAAGACAAGGACAAATGGGACAAGTTCCAGAAACTTACCGAGTTTAAATTCAAGGGCAAATATCTCTATGTTAAAAGTCGCAATCCCGCTATTTACACTCGGATGGAACTGACCGAGGCGCGTGCGGATGACTCGGAGGATATCCGCATCGATGCAAACACCGCCACCAACCCCTACGGTGAAAGAAACCTGGAAGAGATGGACATGCCATATGGTATGGGAAAATATTTTTACCCTCAGACGATTGAAGCTTTTCTTGAAGGAAAGCGTCCGATAAAGCCGGAGGTGAAAAAACTATGGGAAGAATACAAAGAAACTCATGAACAGGTCGAGAATCCAGAAACTGGAAAACTGATCTGGAAAAAGAAAAAGGGATAAGGGGCACTGTAGGTGTCCAGGCAATTCAGCAGCCCGAAAAACAAGTGATATTTTCTTTAGTAAGGGATAGTAAGGGGACGTTCACACTTAAGTGATTTATCCATAAAATGATACAAGCCGATAAATATAGTTTGTTGGTGATGTATTAAGAAATAATGTAACCGTTAAGCTGGGTGCTTTGAGTTGCATTTGAACTCAATGTAGGTTGGACACTCTTGTCCGACATCTGAAAAACACGGCCTAAGGTGACAGGCAGTATGGGGATCGGGGTCACACCTATTTTTTTATATTATTGATTTGCAATAATTCATTCTAGATGATAAGCTACTCATATACTTAAATATAATATCTATCGAAAGCTCGGAGAACAACTCGGTCACATCACCGTCGGAGCATTATCGTGTGGCAGGTTTAATATGGTCAAAAGAATATCCAGAGACAAATCGCTGGGTAAAAGAGTTGAAAATGCAGATAGTTATATTATCGAAAAATAGGTGTGACCCCGAATGCCCGGTTTCCTTTTTGGAGAAAAAGCCCGGCGACTGGCTTGCTTCCGGCGAATACAGTAACAAGCTTGTTCAAAAGATTTTCGGGAAAAATCGCAAAGTCACCCTCTGGATGGAAGGAGTTAGCCCGTTGAGCGACACAATCTCCTTTTCCATTGATCCCGACGGCTCCCCA
>CAIQLG010000011.1 GCA_903872565.1 uncultured Lentisphaerota bacterium
AAGGTGAACTTGATCGAATGTGCTCTCGTCTTCGTTTGAATCGCAATGCGATTCAGAACTACGCCGGGCGCAGCCACAAGGAGTTCGATTAAAGTGAAGGGCATGATTATTTCCGACCGATTGCGCTGGCTGAAATTTTTCATCTGTATACTCCCGGGTTCTTGTGACATGTCGACAAGATAGCACTATACTACTGCTATTAATATGGAAAATAACGACAAAAATTTGTAATATAACGACAATGCAAATATTCCGTTTGTCCTGTTCAGACCGGCACAAATCAAGGGCAGATCTCCAGCAGCCAGCGGATGTATCCCGTATTCGTCCAGCAGGCATGGCACCTCGACACAGCATCCAGCAGGCAGATTGGAAATCAATCCATGATTGATCACGTTGCCGCTGATTTTCCGCCAGGCCCCATCGTGTCTCCGACCGACAGCGGCACACCAAATCGTTGTGGCACACGCACGTCCATTTCCTTGCCCTTCAAGCCGCCCACGTCAAACATTGCAATCACGAAATGTGCGCCATCAACCGCCTCCCGTTACTGCGTCGTGCTCTCTATCTTGGCCGGGAATCCGTAATCGGCCGCCATTTTACGGGCCAGCCCTGCGATCAAATCCAGCCGCTCCCGATCGACATCCATCAATACGATGTGGCTCTTTGCCGAAAAAGGTGGTTTTGGGATCGGCCCCGAACTTGACGGAAAGGCTTACTCCCTTGTCAATCGCTACTACCGCGAACTTATTTCTGAGACGGCACCCTCCTTCAAAGTTGGTTGCATAGAAAAGGCAGTTACTTTCTTCAATGAGCACTTCACGGAGAGCATCTCCATAGCCGACGTGGCCGAGACCTGTGGGCTAAGCCATGGACATTTTTCGACCATCTTTAAATTGGCTACGGGTAAAAGACCGGTCGAGTATCTGGAGTCAGTTAGGATGCGCAATGCATTGAGGCTTCTAGAGAACACCACGATTGCACTCAGGGAAATAGCTGAACTTTCCGGCTACCGGAATGAATTCTATTTCAGCAGGGCGTTCAAGAAGTTATTCGGTTTCGCTCCTTCCATACATCGCCAGAAGCGAAGCGCAACAATTAATAATCGCACCCATAAACGGATGTAAAACTTGAGTTGTAATTTAACAGCTCCAGAGGAATTAACAGGAAAAATCAGCTGAAATTTCGGTTGATTTTTCAGATTAACGTAGCAGATGTATGAATGATTATTCATCGGTTATTTTTATCTTAAGATTTGTATTTAGCAAGACATGTTGAACAATTATGGCAATTGAAACGGAAAGAAAATATCTTGTCGAGGGCGATTCCTGGAAAAAGCTCGTAAGTTCCTCCTATGAGCTCAAGCAGTCCTATGAAGACGTTGGCAATGGCGTGATGAGAGTCAGGACAGCCCGTGGCAAGGGCTATGTCACTTTGAAGTTCGCGAATTCAGGGATAAGCAGGTATGAGTATGAATATGAAATTCCGCTTGCTGACGCGAAAGAAATAATTGAAGGCCTTTTCGGCGGCGCTCACATCGAGAAAATTCGACATGAATTGTCCTATGGAGGAAAAGAGTGGATAGTTGACGAGTTCAAGGGGCGCAACGAGGGGCTTGTGATGGCCGAAATAGAACTCGAAAGTGAAGACGAGAAAACCCCTGTTCCGGAATGGGCCGTCCATGAAGTGACGGGCGACTACAGATATTATAATTCGTATCTCTCAAAAAATCCTTATTCCAAATAAAAAGGTAATCCCCCAGTTGATCTGGGGGATTACCTTTTTATTTCATAGTCATCCCGCAGGATGACGGATTGATGGATTTTTGGATTGCCCGCCTTCGTCCAATTCGAACGACGGCGTGGCATGTTGGACTATTGGTTTTGAGTTAAGAAAAAGCGAGGACGCATGGAATTGGAATGGAAATAAAAAAAGGCATTTTGAAAATTATGAATGCATTATTTTCTGCATATCTTCTTGATTTGCAACAATCCAGCAATCCATTTATCCAATAATCCATGGGACGATACTGTTTTTATTTATTGTCTGTCTGCATTTTGCTCATCTCGAGTTTCCCGCAGTTTGGGCAATAGCCATGGGAAAAGTCGATGTCCCAGTTGTTCTTGAAATAGGTTTCGACCTGCATCCAGGATTCCTTATCGTCCCGGACTTTCTTGCAAATGGAACAGATAGGTATCATGCGCTGGAGCTTGGCTATTTCGCTGATGTCTTCGATGACAAGCAGTGCATGCGGTTTCTTGTGGAATGAAAAGGGGGAGGCGGTGATCAGCGCGTAGATGTCTGTCTTGTCCCCGTCCCTGAGAAGTTCAATCCTTGTCCGGCGGCGAACAATGCGGTTCCCCTGGAAGGCGCTCTTGACGGAATTCCTGATAACGCAGTCCTCGCAGAATGGGGCTTTTCCGCATCCCTCCGCCACCTCGTCCGAATGGAGGCAGTGCAGTAATTCGCCTGCGCGCCGCCTGAGGATGGTCTTCCTCTGGGCCATCATGAGATCGGATGCCGCCGCATTGTATTCCTGAATCCTCACATCCTGGTCGACCACAAAAATCATCGAGGGCAACGCGTCAAACACTGTGCTTAGCATGTCCTGTCTATATTTTTCATTCATAGCCTTATCCTCCCAATATGAAAAGCCAACCCTGTTGTTTAGCACTACGAAGTCCAAAGATAATATCCACATCTGCGATATTCAAATCAGGCACCAGCCGCCTTCACTGCGTATTCCTTGAATAGCTTGAGATATATTTTATATTGTTCAAGCGAAACTCCTGGAGGAGTCTGGTGGTCACAGCTGATGAGGAATCCTCCTTTTTTCGCGACTGGCAGAAGTCGTTCAAATTCGGTGCCTATCTCATCCTCGCCCTTGTTCATGACCATCTTGTCGTATGCGCCGATATAAATCTGTTTTGGATGATCTTTCCTGAGCTGGGCGATATCCACTCCGGCCTGGCGTTCGAGGGGCAGAATCCCTTCAATCCCAGCCTCCTCGAACCACTTGCATGGCACGCTGATGTCGCCATCGGAATCAATGATCACCTTGATTCCTTTCTCCTTCAATTTCGGGATCACCATCTGATAATAAGGCTTCATGAACTCGTCGAACAGCTCCTTTGAAAGCATAGAACCGTTGTTGTAGCTCATGTCCTCGGCAAACGTCATGAAATCAGGCGTAGTATGCTCGCAGACTTTGTCGATGATTTTCAAGTGGTGTGCTACAAGATCCCTGTTCATCCTGTGCATGAGATCCGGAAGATCGTAGAAAGCATAAAGATGCTCCTCTATCCCGAAATGCCTGTATATTCCATATCTGTCGAGATCCGCAGGAAGTCCCTCGCCCCTCCAGCGTTCAATCGTCTTGTCCCACCACGTCGCCCATTCGATGATGGGAAGCCTGTCGAATGGTTCAAAATCCATTATCGCGTGTAATCTCTCGCGAGTTTTCATTTGATTTTCTGACTCCATGACGGCCTTTTTGACCGTCACTTCTTATTTAATTTTTATTTTTTTTAACATACCCCGAAATGGCATTTCTACCATCCCGGCGAAGCATTTCCGATGTTCTTGTTTTAGCTTTCTTTCCAGATTTTGCAGACAGATAATTCTTGTCGGGTTCCGATGAATTTCCCGGCATTCCCAGTTATGACTTCACTCCCAAAAAGAATCTCAAGATCTTTCTCGTCTGCGAGTCTGCCCCATTTCGTAAAGGTGAAGAATTCCCTCGGGATATTGTCATCCATGCCGTACTTCTTGTTTACGTTGCGATGACGGTCAAGAAAGCTCTTTGCAAAACTTTCCGCTGTTGGTGCTTTTTCGTTGTTGGTCCACGGTAGCCATTCAAAAACCTGGGACACATGACATGAAGACATTTCAACCTTACGGTCATAAGTGTCTGATATGTCCACTGCCACATGGAAGGAACTTTCATCCGCATAGGGATCGTCAACATTGATAATCAAAGGCAGTCCCATGCGCTTCCTGGTATTTGAGTTGATGGTCGGATACGCGTTAGGCACTATCAGCTGGTATGCAACCATTCGCACCGCCCAGGCTGTGTTGTAATGGTCTACGTGTATGCCCGCAAGAGGATTACTTATTACTGGCGGACAGAATATATAATCAGGTTCAAAACCGCGTATTGCATTCCATACTCCGCCCAGCACGTTGATGTCAGGCATCACCTGTCCCCGGATATGGAAGCCGTCAAGGCATTTCATGCATTCATAAGACGCACCAATGATTGATGCACTTTTCTGCGCCTCCTTTTCTCTCCTCCGGAATGTCTCCTCTGGCCCCATCTCATGATGGCCTGAGGCGCCCCGGGAAGTCGCAATGATTTTCAATTCAAGATCAGTTCCGTAGCGCTTGCGGAGCATTGCGAAAAGGCCGCCCGCAGTAAATTCAAAATCATCCTGATGCGCCATTATGGACATTGCTTTTATCTTGCTCATTTCCGCATTACTTCCTTGTAAATATTCACTAAATTATGTGTCAATCTAATCTCTCCAAATAAATTTTCAAGAAAAAAAGAAGCCAGCCGTTTTGTGGCTGGCAACATAGTTCTCTGAATATTTACCAGAAAGGCTGCCATGTAATCAGGAGTAAAACATGATAACGCGGACCGGCCGCAACCAAACACCAGGCATTAACCGCCAAGAACACCTGGCAGGTGCGGAGTTCGCAAAGAAAATAAAAGATAGCTCTAACGAGTTTAAATTATTGAAAATTTACGCCTTGTTGACATATTAAGGCATATGATATTTTATCCATTAACCAAAGAGTGACTATGACTTCAAAAGAACGTTTTAAAATGACAATGGAGCGCAAGCTGCCAGACCGTCTTCCAGTTGATCTCCTATGGCCCAGAGTCGAGACGATCCGTGAACTGAAGAGGCATTTTGGCACAGACAGCATGGAGCTTGTACGGGACAAACTGGGTGTAGACTTTGTCTGGAGCAGTGTAGCCGCCAAGTATCCTGACCATGAAGCGCGCTGCAACGGCGAGCTCGAAGGCGACGCCCCAGGGGCTGGCAGGACTTACATATTCCATGATAAGATCACTTTTGAAGATGAGTGGGGGATTGTCCAGCGTGTTGGTGCCGACGGCAAGTATGTTGAATGGATAGGCGGCCCCCTTGTCGGCAAGGAGAGCTTGGATGCTTGGAATCTGCCGAGGACAGTCTTGGCTTCGGTTGAAGAAACAAAGAAGAGTTTCAATGCGTTCGCGGACAAAGTCATTATTGCCGGCATTAACAATCCATTTAAGATTGCATGGCACATCTGTGGTTATGAACACTTCATGATTATGATGGCGCTGGAACCCAAATTCGTTCATGACCTCTATGATCGGCTTTTTGCATGGGAATCCGAGCGGGCGGTGGTTGCCGCCAAGGCTGGCGCAGATATCGTTGCCGTCGTCGGCGATGTCGCAGGTGTCAACGGGCCAATGTTTTCCATCGGCATGTGGGAGGAATTTATCGAACCGCGCTTTAAGGCCATGATCAAGGAAATCAAGAAGGCGAATCCTTCAACTTACATCTTCTTCCATTCCGACGGAGAATTGGCATCCATGGTTCCATCTTTCATTAAAACTGGTATAGAAATCCTCAATCCTATTGAGTCCAATTGTATGGATCCGGCACTTCTCAAGAATAAATATGGCGACAAGATAGCTTTCCATGGCGCGATTTCAGTGCAGAAGACTATTCCGAGTGGAACAGTATCCGATGTCAAGAATGAGGTCTATGCCAGAATTAAGACAGTCGGATATAATGGCGGCTACATGGTGAGCAATGAAAACAGCTTCCCCTATGATGCGCCCTTGGCCAATATCCTTGCCATGTATGAGGCCGTTCAAGATTTCAATTACAACTCATTGCGGAAAGGATAATGGAATGGAAAAAGTCCCGCAAGAGGAACTGCTGATACTGGGGCAGGGCAGGATCAACGAGCAGATGGTCATGGATCTGATCGGATTCAACCGCCGATACCAGAACAGACTTCTGCGCTACTTCGCCAAAATCAAGATACAATTCGAAGAAGAACATCCTGGTCTCTGCTATCCCGGGCTTTTCGCCGAAGTCGACTCGATCAGCGGCGAGACGCGGCCTCCACACGAACAAAAGGTGTGGAGCTGGGGCGACTGCCGTGGATTGGGGATATGGTCGTACCTGCTCGCAAAGGGGGCCATCTCCGACGACGAGGCCGTGACAGGAGGCAGGACGCTCAACCTTAGGCGGTTCTATTCTGACTACTGCGACTTCATCTATGGCAGGTTGCTGGAGAGGTACGAGCTGAACGGCGGCAGGTTGCCGTTCCTCGTGGATGTCGGCACGAACCTTGCATCCGACGATCCGCGGAACATCGTCTGTGCTCCCGGCGAGTGCGAGCCCACACACGTCTTCGCGGCGGCAGGCTTTCTACAGTACGGGTTCATGAGGGGATCGGAGGACGCGCTGACACTGGGACTGAAGTTCCTCGACGAGGCCATCGACTGCGGCATGAGATCTGCAAATGTCGATCATATAACGAAGAAGAGACTGTCCTACAAAGGCGAAGGGTTCATCATGATCGTCATGGGGGCGATCGTCGACACATTGAAATGCCTACGCCACCGAGGCGGGGTGCCTGGAGCGCACGAGGCGCTTGATGGGAGGCTCCTTGCCGATGGGGTGAGGATCGCCCGGGAGCTACTTGCGAAGTTCACCAACCCGAACACCGGCGAATACTGGGAGTACAACTCTCAGGACGACATTCCCCATATTACGGACAGCGGCCAGAAGATCTGCGATCCGGGCCATGTGGCGGAGTCGTGCGGGTTCATGGCGGAGCTCATAGGCCTGCAAGGCGAGGGAGCCTTTCCGCCGGGCGAAAGGCTTGTACGCATCCTGAGCTTTCTGGACAGGCACGGGTACAGCGCATCAGGCGTCATGTTCAAAAACATAGATCTGCTCACACAGAAGGGCGTGTTCGACAAGGTCGATGCCGCAGGGGTGAGGCACAGGACCGCCCCGTGGTGGAACGTCAGAGAGTGCTGCGCCGCCTCGATCAAGCTTTACCAACTGACCGGACGGCAGGAATGCCTCGATGCCTACTGCAGGGCGCAAAACGCCACCTATCTGAATTATCCGAACAAGAGGATCGGCGGGCTGATGGTACAGACGCTTGATGCCGACACCCTGGAGCCACTGCCGTTCCATCCCGCAACCGGGAATATAGATCCAATGCACTGCGCGCGGGCGAGGGAAAGAGAGATCGAGGCGCTTGAGCTGCTATTGCACACGGCGTGAACTATTTACGAAAAACAAGGCATTCATCCCACAAGCAAGCTTGTGGGGTTTCTGCCTTGTTTTTCGTAAAACTCGAAATTTAAAACGGAATAAATCAAATGGAAATCTTGCATTTTTTGTTATGCCTTCCGCCAATGAAAGTCCAGCAAAGCCTGTAGCCTGAACTGCAAATGCGCCGTAGCTCTCCTCTGGTTCAGACGCCACTCCGCTCATCCTCGCCTTCAGGGCATAGCTGTCAAGCTAAGGCTAAAGAAGTGGAGTAAAAAGGCTATTCTTTTAGTTTGAAGAGCTGCACATTGAGTTCCACCAGCCTCTCGACAA
>CAIQLG010000012.1 GCA_903872565.1 uncultured Lentisphaerota bacterium
AGAGTCACAAATTTTTGTGTGATATATTTTTCCGTGTATTCCGTGTGTTCAGTGGTTATAAGTTTGGTTGCAGCGTAAGTTGCTCTTATAGGATTTATTATTGAAATCATTTTGTGCTTTATGTGCTTTCTCGTGGCTAAGAAATTAAAATTATTTTCCTGGTAAATTCAGTGACTTAAGTTTGTGTTAATTTGTGGAATTCGTGTCTAAGTCTGGAGGTTCTAATGTCTAAGATTGGTCTTTTAATTCTGGTGGTGGTGGCGTTTTTATATGCCGGATGGCTTGTCATCATGAAGCGTGCTTTGCCGGATCCGAGGCTGGCGGCTGGTCTCAAAAAACGGTTTTTATTGGCGACTCTTCTTTTTGTCGGAATGCTGGCTCTGTCTAGTTACGGTAAAGACAAAGAAGCGAAGACACCTGCTCCACCGGCAAAAAATGAAGACGGAGTGAAGACTGCCGACTACATTACAACCCTCAAAGCCGTCTGGAAAACCCTCGATCCGAAAAAGGGCGAGGAGTTCAGAAAACAGTTGGAAGCCTGTGTCAAGGACAAGAATATCAGCGAGGATGTCTCGAAGATGCTGACACTTGCGTATTCCGAAATAGGTATGCACAAGGAACGGACGAGAGGCAAAGGTGCAATGATGGAATGCTACAAAATGACCCAGTTGGGGGGTAGTCTGCAAAACGTCCGCGAAAATGCGCTGAAACAGATAGAACTTCTACGGTCGGCCAAGGAAAAAGGGGCTATTGATGCGGAAACCGAAAAGAAGGCCATGGAGACTCTTGCAAAGGAGCTTCAGATGCTTGATGCGGCAAAAAATATTGCCAGTTCGAAATACGATGCGGAGAAAGAGAAAAATCTGCTCGAGAAATATACAAAAGGCGAGCTAGTTCCAGGGGAAAGCGCGAAGTCGTCTGCGGAGATAATAGTCAAGATGGAAAAGGAATAAAAATGTTGACCGTTCTCCGTTGACCGCAAATACAAGGAATAGCTTGGATAAAAATATCAAGAGTAATACATCTTTGTTGTTTCATCTGTTGTAGTCACGGCCATGTTGGCCGTGTAAGACACCCCTAACATAGGGGTGGCTACAGTAAATATTTCCCATAAAACGATGTATTGCTATGAATGGTTTTAGAATTGATGATTTTGAAATATTGTCTGAACACGGTGAACGATATGAGTTTTCTGAATAACATATTGTTTGGTTTTTCCCAGCAGTCAATGCTTTTTGAGGTTACGTCGCGATGCAATCTCAAGTGTGTCCACTGCTACAATGTCTGGAAGGATGGAGTCTCATATCCCGAGAAGGAGCTTGACACGGCATCTGCGAAGAAACTTATTTTGAAAGTCATCCGGGAAAGCCATTGTGAACATTTCACTTTCACAGGTGGCGAACCATTGTTGCGAAATGATATCGAGTCTCTTGTTGCTGTCGTGAAAACAAAATGCCGCCGTATAAATGTTATAACGAACGGGACTCTTCTGCCTGAAGGAAGAATCAAGTCTCTGATTGATGCGGGAGTTTCGCTGTTTGAGCTTCCGCTGAATTCTGCGGATCGCAATATCCACAACAAGATGGCCGGGGGCTTCGATTGTTTCGACAAAGTTACGCGGGCGGCGGTGGACATCCGCGCGAATGGTGGAGAACTGGCGTTTGTCTTTGTCGGAACATCCTTGAACATAAGACATTGCCGTGATGTTTTCGAATTGGGGATGGCGCTTGGTTGTCGCAGTTTTCTTTTCAACCGTTACAATGCCGGAGGCGAATGCCATGGAAATCCTGAGACCCTGATGCCCTCGCTGGATGATGTGAGGGACGGGCTTGCCATTGCAGAGGAATTTGCCGGGAAATACGGGATTGGGATAGGTGCCTCTATTGCGATTCAGCCATGCCTGATAGACACATCGGCATATCCTCATGTAGGATTTGGTTTCTGCGCGGCGGGGACTGACAGATCATATTACACAATTGATCCTGTTGGGAATGTCCGCCCGTGCAATCACACGCCGACAATACTTGGAAACATACTTGAAGAACCGCTGAAAAAGATTGTCAGGTCGCGGAAGCTTGCCGATTTCATGAAGGCGAAGCCAGGGTTTTGCAAAGGCTGCGGGATCGAGAGCAAATGCCTGGGAGGATGCAAGGCGGCGGCGGAAGCCTGCTATGGTTCGTTATGCGCATTGGATCCGTTCCTTGAAATGAACAAGGAAAAAGCCGCAAGGCCGGCTGTAGGAACCGTTTAAGACAGGTTATATGTAACAATAAAAATAATTGCCTTCGCATTAATTATTTTAAGCTTTAAGCGAACATTTGTTCTTGACATTCCGGGGTTGTGGTATTATCATATGGGCAGAATGGTATTATCGTAAAAACCTATAGGGCATGTGGAGGATTATAATATGAAAACAATTTCATTGAAGATTTCCGATTCTGTAGGCATCAAGTTGTCCCGAATCGCGGAAAAACGCGGCACAAGCAAATCGGAATTGATACGTGATGCGGTCGAACAGATTGTCGCAAACAATACCGTATGCGAATCTTCCTGCCTAGCGTTAGCTCCCGACCTGATCGGCTGTGTGGAAGGGCCGAAGGATCTTTCCAGCAACAAGATTTATATGAGAGGTTTTGGGAAATGAGGAATCAAATACTCATTGACACAGGTCCGTTGGTCGCAAGCATCAACAGGAGAGACAGATTCCATTCTTGGGCGCGTGAAAGACTAGGTGTAATCAAGCCACCTATGCTTACTTGTGAGGCGGTTCTTGCGGAGACATGCTTTCTTCTTCAAAACATTCCTGGGGGGAATACGGCAGTGCTGCAGATGATAGAAAGAGAGATTCTGCTTATAGACTTCCAAGTTTCAACACACCTCAAATCTGTCCGCGCCCTTATGGAAAAATATTCTGGAGTTCCGATGTCTCTGGCGGACGCATCACTAGTCAAGATGGCGGAGCTGCACGAGGACAGCGTGGTTATGACCTTGGATGGCGACTTCCATATCTATCGACGTCACGGACGGCAGACTATTCCGTTGCTTATGCCGCCTGATACGTCAAAACTGGCATAAATCAGTTTTATGTCTGCCGCGATAATGTCGGTTTTTCCTACCAGCTTGTTTTTTGCCTTTTCATGTATATAATATCGGCGTGAATAATATTATGATTTATAGGAGAATTTTATGCCAGTTTTCAATGTTCAAAAGGGATATGAGAAACGTTCGGAGCTGAAATTAACCGATGGTGAGATGATCATTGGCCGGGATTCCACGTGCGGTCTTTCAATTGATTCGGGGGATGTTTCAAGAAAGCACTCCAGAGTCACGATGAAGGATGGCCATGCTTTCATCGAGGATCTCAACAGTTCTAACGGGACTTTTGTGAACTCGGCTCCTATCCAGGGGAAGGTCGAACTGAAACATATGGACATAGTCCAGATAGGCGGCACGGTCTTTACCTTCAGCAGTGATGATATTGCGAGCGAGGACGATCAGACGATATCGATACCGCGGGGCGATCTCAAGAAGACTACCCAGTACTATACATTCGAATTCATGACCGTGATCATAAAGAAGATCGAGGAGAATGTCAAAAAGGTTTTCAAGGGTAGGCCGGAAATAGTGAGAGACATCATCCTGTGTCTGATTTCAGACGGGCATCTTCTGATAGAGGATCTTCCAGGACTGGGGAAGAGCATTCTCGCCCAGGCGCTTGCGAAATCCATACAGGGCACATACAAGAGGATACAGTTCACGCCTGACATGCTTCCGTCCGACATCACCGGAGTCAACATGTACAACGAGAAGAAATCGGATTTCATGTTCATGCCTGGACCGGTGTTCGGAAACATAATTCTTGCTGACGAGATAAACCGTACGACACCGAGGACGCAGGCGAGCCTTCTCGAGTGCATGTCGGAGTCAATCATAACGATAGACGGTATTCCGCATGTTCTTCCGAAGCCGTTTTTCGTGGTGGCGACGCAGAATCCGTCCGATTTCCACGGCACGTATCCGCTGCCGGAACCCCAGCTCGACCGTTTTCTCATGAAGATTTCCATCGGATATCCGGAGAGGCATTTTGAGAAGGAGATACTTGATACGCAGGTGCAGAAGCATCCGCTGAATGACATCTCGTATGTTGTAAAGGCGACCGAGATACTCCAGTGCAGTTCGCTCGTCCGGAAGATCCTTGTGTCGGATCCGATAAAGGAATACATCCTTAATATTGCAGGTGCGACTAGAAAGCATCCCGCTCTGGCATCGGGAGCGAGCCCGCGAGCATCGCTTGCTCTCATGAGGGCGTCGCAGAGCCTTGCCGCATATTATTCGAGGCATTATGTGATCCCGAGGGATGTCAGGGAACTGGCGGAATCTGTCCTGTCTCACAGGATTTCGCTCAAGATGAGATCCCAGGGGCAGTGGAGGACGACCTCGGATGTGATCAAGGACATAATAAAAAACATCCCGATTCCCGAAGAGGAGAAGAAACTGTGATTCCTTTCACTCCGACAAAAAGGGGGTTTGCCCTGATTCTGGTCGCATTCGTATCCCTTTTCATATCGTTGACAAATCCGAATCTGGCCGCGACTATTGTTTCATCCGGGCTTTTCTCCATTGTCGGCTCCGGCATAATATTTTCCCTGATGTCCATAAGAAAGATTCATATAAGTCGATCACCCGGGACCGACTGCTGTGCGGGTGAAATCATCTCGCTTCCATTGTCAATAGAGAACAAGAGTCGTTTCACCCGTCAGGCCTTCGTAATAAGGGAGGAGTTTCTGTTCAAGGAGAATACTCATCATAATGAGACCGTGTCGCCTCTTGCGGGATTCGAGTCCAGAGTTGTGAGTCGCGAGATCTATGCCGAGAAAAGGGGGAAATACAACCTTGACAAAATCTATCTGATCGGAGGAGACCCCGCAGGTTTATTCAGAAGAGTCATAAGCTTCCGGGCGAAGGAGGCGATCGCTATATATCCTG
Source organism: uncultured Lentisphaerota bacterium (assembly GCA_903872565.1). Lineage (GTDB taxonomy): Bacteria > Verrucomicrobiota > Lentisphaeria > Victivallales > GWF2-50-93 > CAIQLG01. The sequence continues at coordinate 4,987 of CAIQLG010000012.1, forward strand.
AAACAGAGAATGTCAATTGGATGTCGCTTACAGTCAAGAAGAAGGTCCATGTCTCCTCGGTCAAACCGATCGGGGTTTCGGGGCTTGGCCAGGATTTCTTTGGTGTCCGAGAGTACAGGCATTCTGACAGCATGCGCTTCATCCACTGGAAGGCGAGTGCCAAGCACAGAAAGCTGATGGTGAGGGAGTTCGAGGCTTTCGGGATGAGCTCGGTCGGGATACTTCTCGATACCGACCGTAAGCATGCGGTGCGCGGTTATGCCGGGAGCGCGTTCGAACAGCTGATAAAAGTTGCATCATCGGCGGTCTCATATGTTTCGGCGACAAACTGTTCAATCTTCTTCTCTGCATTTGACGGAGAGAATGGGGAGATTAGGAATATGCAGGGTTCCGGTTCCCGAGTAAGACTCGATATAATGGATATGCTTTCGGAGATAAAGCCTTCTGGCAAAACCGCCCTTGATATGCTTGATCTCAGTGTCGAGGCAGTCCCACGGGATTCGATACTTTATCTCCTTAGTCTCTCCGAATCGCCCGACTTCTTCCCATATTTCGATTCACTGATCTCGCGAGGTGTGGAAATCAGATGGATATATGCCCCGCACAAGAACTTCATGTACCGGGAAAGGGTTCCTGTCCGGGGCGAGAAGGATATGAAATGCAGATCAATGCTTATCCCCACTATGATCCTTGAACCCGGATCGAAGATTGGTGCAGTACTGGGGTATGTGTGAGGAGCATTATGAAAGAAATAACGGACTTCAGGAAAAACCAGATTCTCATCCATTGCCTGTCGTATCTCTTCTTCGCGTCCTGCGCGTTCTCGGCAATGTGGGAATGCGGACACCCGCATCTCACACTTGCCGTGATGCTGGCTATCCCTGTTCTGATGTTTTCCGTACTTGTCCCTGACTGGGGACATGTTTCGACAATCAGGTCGCTGATACAGATGTTTTTCATTGGTGCCTCAATCATCTGGTTCAGCATGCGGGTTGGCTCGAAATTACCATTGGACAAGGCGCTCATGGAACTGCTTTGCATTTCAGGAGCGGGTCTCGGAATGACCCTGGAAAATAAATACTACGGATACCAGTTCCTTGTCAGCATCATACTGATTATTTTTGGTTCCATGTATCCAAGGGCTGCCTTTGTCAATGCTATTCCCGCTGTTTTTTTATCGGGGATACTGCTTCTTTATTTCACGAGGCTGCATGCGCTTTCCTCAGACTCCGAATTGAACATTTTCCCATGGAAAACATTGAAGGGCAATTACCATTTTTTCATTTTTCACATATTGCTTTCCCTAGTTTTATGGATTTATTTCTACTCTTTTTTCCCGAATCCTATCAGGCCGGGCTTTGGTTTCATCATAAGCTCATTCGAGAACAGGAATACTGTTCCTCCAGGATTTGACAGATGGTTCAAGTCTGATAGCATGATTTCATCGCAGGACGGCAAGAACGAAATCATAGGAGTCAAGCAACCCCAAGGTCTCACCAAGGACAAAGCCGCGCCTGAAATCAAGATGGACGCTGCCAAGGATTTCTTTTCTCCGGGCGATGGGCAAGGTTCGGGCCAGCCCGGGGATGATCTTGTGTTTACTGTCGCATCTCCGCTGAAATTGTATTGGACTGCAGCACTTTACGACATGTATGACGGAAAAGCCTGGAAGGCCGGAGACGAAATGAAAAAACAAAAGCTTAAGCCCAATGATCTTTACGATTCTTTTCCCACCTACAGTCAGTCATTCATTGTGTATAAATGGTTTTCCAAGACTCTCTACAGTGCGTTCATGCCGGAATCCTTCTATGTCGAGCCACCTAACTGCGATCTGCCATTGAAGACGACCTTCTACAACTGCGTCCTCGACAAATGCCCGCCACTTCCATTGTCATACTTGGTGCGATCGAGGATAAGTTGTGGAGAAGCCGTTGAGAAATCGTCTGAAGCTGCGGCCACCTCATTATGGAGTGAGAAAATCCAGCCTGAACACTATAAGATTCTCCCCGCCGGGAAAATCAGCGCCCGCCTTACAGAACTTGTCAAGGACATCTGCGGGGACGAAAAGGATACTCTCAAGAGGGCGCTTCTACTGCGAGACTATCTCAGAAACAATTTCAAGTACAGGCAGGATTGCGCCAATGTACCAGAGGGGAGAGAAGGCGCGGACTATTTTATCTTCGACCTCAAGGAAGGCAACTGCCAGTATTTCGGAGTGTCACTTACGGTACTTGCGAGAATCGCAGGACTGCCTGCAAGACTCGCGACCGGTTTTTCCCCGGGCAACTTCAATATCCTGAACGGAAGATTCGAGGTATATGAATATCATGCTCATGCCTGGACACAGATTTTCATCGAGTGCTATGGCTGGCTAACATTCGATGCCACGCCGCCAGGAGCAGTCACATCAAAAACCACACCAATGCTTATTGGGGATCTAGAAGATCCCTTCGGAGACGACTGGAGGATCAACCCGCCGGAGATTTCGGAACATACACGGAGCTACATCAAAGAGAACCAGAACACCGATCCTTCGCTGAAACTGCAGGAAAACATCCTCAAGGTGAGAGCTTTCCAGAAGATGGCCGCCAGCATTCCGATAGACAAGGAGGAACTTAAAGAAACGATGAACAAGATAAAGGCGGAAAATCTTCCCCTTATGCAGGAGGAAAAGAAAGATCTGCGCAGATATTATGATGCGGTTAAGATGAATGTCGCCAAGATGTTGAAGAAATTTGCTGGCGGAATAAAATCAATGCTAAACTTTTTTCTCACAGACAAAGGTTTTTTAGTGCTCTTTTCAGCCTTGATCATGTTAACCGCCGGAATCTCATATCCGAGAATCAGGAGAATCATCAGCAGGAAGAGGAGAAAGAATCTCTGTCTGAGGAAGCTTGCGGCTCTAAGAAGGTTTCCGGAGATAAATCCGGAATTCTGCATTGACTCCTGCTATCGGCTGACAAGAGAAATGCTCGAGTTGTCGGGAATCCCCAGGACTGAAAACAGGGAGCTTTTCGAGTATGGCGCATCAATCACGAAAATAGATCCGGTACTTGGAAGGGATGCAGTATCCATTTTCCTGTCCTATTCGCAGATGAGTTTCGGATCTATGGCACAGACCCCCGAAGACGCATCAAGAATATACCAGAACACCTTGAGAATCAAGAACAACCTGGTGAACAACCTTAAAAGAATATGATGCGGGCGAAGCCCGTTTCATATTCTTTTATTCCGCCCTAGTTGATTTTTCCTGCCGTCTTTTCATCGAGTCGAGGTCGTCGGTTTTTTTCTGGATTTCAATTTTGTATTGATCAAGTTTTCTTTTGGCGGTTGTGTATTCATCGCTGAGATTTGAAATTGTTTTCCGCTTGGTCGTTTCCGCGCGGGAGCCTGAGCCTCCTGAGACGAGCACATATCCTTCGCCCCAGCAGTATCCATTCCCGGAATTGTAGTTGCTGCCGTTGCTGCTGCTGTTGCCGCTATTGCTTAAGTCTGTTCCTGCAAGAGTTGTCGTCTTGTTAAGCAGATCGTCGCACTGTTTTTCGAGTTTTGGTATTTCCGTCTTGAGGAATGCGATGCGGTTTTCGGTCTTGCTTATTTCTCCCACGAGTTTTTCCTTGTTCCATTCGACCATTTGCTTGCGCTGTTTTTCCTGTTCCTCTTTCAACCTTGCGGCCTGATCTGCCTTTTTCTTCTGGAAGGCGGCCTTGTCCGCCGCTATTTTCTTCTCATAAGCTTCGGCTTTTGCCGGATCATAATTGAATTTTTTCTGGACCTCTTCCGGAAGATCCTTGAATTTCACAAACATAACGCCATTCTTATGACCCACTTCGAGTCCGTCCGGACGTTCCGAGATGACGTAGGGATTTTCAATTGTTTTTCCGTTGGGGAAGGTATAGGATTTCACAGGCCCTTCAGCAATTATTGCAGTGCAGAAAAAGCCTGAGAGAAAGAGCAATCCGAATTTAAAATACATTTTATTCATTTCTTTTATCTCCTTGTTTTGTGTTTAATTCCCAAGAGTTTTCGGAGGCTCGAAGTCGGAGTCCGGAAGATCCTCGTCCCATTTTACCGATTCTATCTTGACTTCACGTATCTTATTTTCAACCTCAGATATTATCGTCATTGGAACCACTACCCCGTCAATATCCTCATAGTTCTCATAGACCGTGGTTATCTCTACTGTCTGGTCCTTCATGATATGCTTCTCGTCGGATTTGACAACAAGGCAGGTTTTCTTGTCAACATACATAATGTATGGTTCGGAACTGAATTCAGGGGCGGCTTCACATTTCAGCTTGTAGCACTTTTCCCCTGCGAATTCAGCTTCGCCTTCAAGGGTTACTTTAGGGAAAATTTCCTTTAGGTTGCTGTCTGGGGCAAGATAGAGCGCCTGAAATCGCAGCATTTCCAGCTCTTTCCCGGTGAGTTCACGGAGGCCATCCTTTGTAGAGAAGTCCCAGGCCTTTTTGCCGTCGCAGATTTTAAGTATCGCGAAGTCAGCCCCCTTGACCTCGATCCTGACTTTTCCTGGTTTCTTCAGCTCGACAATGAGTTCTCCCTCTTTGCCGTCAAAAGTCTTGATCTTAGCGGTGGTGACCATTGTGTTGATTGACTTGCATTTGTCCTGCGGATCACAGGCCTTCTTCACTTTATTGAGGACTTCGTCGGCGGTTTCCTGTGCGATGCAGATTCCACCTGTGAAAGACAGAACAAGCGCGCACACAATTGAAACAAGGGTAAGATGTTTCATTACTGCTCCTTTTTATTATTTATGCACGAAAGATAGCTTCGTTATAGTATAAATCAAGTCAATTCTTGCAACTCAACTAGCTGGCCACAGGAAGTTATAGCAAGATGTTTACTGGATGTTTACTGAATTGTATTCCAACGCTTGCATGAATTTTTCTTCTTGTTTTTTGCTGAAGTGCGAACTATTATACGTACCTGATTCAACATAAAAAGAACATGGAATGCCGAAAAATGTTCCGTTCAATGAACTCTTCAACTATGATGATCCTGCTGGCCATGGACTTGGTAAGCTCGGCTGGTGTGAGGCCGCTTTGCCTGCAGATGCGCGGAAGCGGATCTGGAATGATATAAAATAGGAATTTACCCGGAGGAATCAAAATATGAACGCGACAGAACTTTTCAGAAAAATTTTCAAATTGGAACCTGCATATCTGGCGAGTGCGCCGGGGAGGCTCGAGATTCTCGGAAACCACACAGACTACAACGAAGGGCTCGTGCTTTCCGCGGCAGTCTCGCAGAAGACGGACTTCGCGATGAGCCCAGTCAAGGGCCGCATATGCAGAATCGTCAGCAACATGGACGAGTCCATCATCGAGATAGACCTTGACCGTGTCGAGGAGGGAATCAAAAAAGGTTGCTGGAGCACATACATCAAGGGGGTGATCTGCGAAATTCGCAAGCGTGGCGCCGACATCAGCGCCTTCGATGCGGCAGTCACAAGTACCGTCCCGCTCTCCGCCGGCATGAGCAGTTCCGCCGCCCTCGAGGTGTCCGCTCTTTTCGCATTTCAGAAAGCTTTCGGATTGAAATTCACCAAGACGGAACTTGCCAAGATAGGGCAGGGGGCCGAGAACAATTTCGTCGGAGTGCAGTCGGGCTTGCTCGACCAGTTCAGCTCCATCTACGGTAAGAAGAACTCGCTGATCCTCTGCGATTTTCGCACTAACGAAGTCGTCAAGACTGTTCCTGTCCCGGAAGGTTACGTCATTGCCGTCGTGAACAGCATGGTGAGGCACACGCTTGTTGACTCCGACTACAATGTCCGCCGGAAAAGCTGCGAGAACGCGGTAGCCCGTCTCAAGGAGACATATCCTGAAATAAAAGCGCTCAGGGATGTGACGACGCAAATGCTTGAAAAAGCGAAGGACACTTTGGATTTCATTGATTACAAGAGGGCTCTGCATATTGTAGGCGAGGATGAAAGAGTGCTTTCCGCAGTGAAGTCGCTCGACAAGTCCGACATAAAAAGTTTCGGGAAAATTCTTTTTGAATCCCACGAAAGCTCCCGTAGAAATTTCGAGAACAGTTGCCCCGAACTTGACTATCTCATCGAGCTTTCAATGTCGCTTCCCGGATGTGTCGGGGCGCGTCTGAGCGGCGGCGGCTTCGGCGGGATTTCAATACATTTTGTGGAAAAGACGAAGGTCGCAGAATATTCCAACAGGATTTCCACAGCCTACAAACTCCGCACCGGCATTGAAACGGTGCCAATCCTCTGCGAACTCGGCGATGGCGCAAAATGCAGGTGAAATAATATTGAGATATAATGATGTTATGAAATTCATGAAGGTAAAAAACATCGAAGAACTCATTCAGCTTAAGCACCCAGCATCTTCACGTCTTCGATATCTATTTTCCTGCCGGCGGCTTTCTTTGATGCGATAAGATCATCTTTGGCAAGGACGTAGAACTGTTGTCCCTTAAATGTCATCACTTCCTTATCGAATGTGGCTCTTGGAACCCCGTGGAGAATCGAGGCGATCCCGCCAATTACAAGATATTTCACTTCATGATCTTGAAAGGACTTGAATACTTCCTTTAATCGGTTCAGCATGTTTTTTTTCCTGAATTGCAGGGGTCACATCGAGTATCAGGTCCGTGTAGGAACATAGCAGCTCCATCCTCTCTTCGAGGGAAAGAGATTGGGACCAGGCGGCTTTGGCTTCCGGGGTTGCCTCTTCGCGCGAATATGATACACTTTCTTGCATAGCTTTAACATCCCCTTTAAAGTTTGGAAAGCCAGTTCTAAGATAATAAAAAGCAGTGCTTATTGGTAATGCCTCAGCTAATTTCGGAATACTCTAAAGATCTTCAGGTTAATGCCAGCTCCACTTGAAAAACCCGCAATTTATAATATTTTCCGTAAGTACGTGAAAACTTCTGGAAAATATTATTTTATGGGAAGAAAAAATATAGTCATACTTGGATCGAGCGGCTCGATAGGCGAGAACGCGATCAAGGTTATCGAACATCTCCCGAAGGAACTCAGACTTTTCGGAGTTGCAGCGAAAAGCAGTTGCCGTCGGCTCGCGGAGCAGGCGCGCAAATCCGGTGCGAAATTCGCAGCCATCTACGACGATTCGCATCATGAAAATCTCAGGAAGATGCTTCCCCCGGGCTGCAAATGTCTTTCCGGCAGGGAAGGTCTGATAGAGCTTGCCACTCATCCTTCCGTTGACATGGTGCTGTGCGCAATTGTCGGAATCGAAGGGCTTTTCCCCGTCCTTGCCGCGATAAGGGCTGGCAAAGATGTTGCGATCGCGAGCAAGGAGGTCCTTGTGGTCGCCGGAGAAATTGTCATGGGTGAGGTCCGGAGGCATAAGGTCAATCTGATTCCCGTTGACAGTGAGCATTGCGCTGTCTCGCAGTGCCTTGAAGGCAGGAAACACTTGGAGATCGGGAGGATCATACTTACCGCGAGCGGTGGCCCCTTCAAAGGAATGAAAAGGAAAGAATTGGCATCAGTGACATACAAGTCGGCGCTCAAGCATCCGACCTGGGAGATGGGGCCGAAGGTGACGATTGACTCGGCGACAATGATGAACAAGTCGCTCGAGGTAATCGAGGCAAGATGGCTTTTCGACATTGCACCGGAAAAAATAGATGTTGTAATACATCCGCAGTCGGTTGTCCATTCGATGGTGGAGTTCATAGACGGTACGGTTCTGGCGCAGATGAGTTCTCCCGACATGAGATATCCGATCCAGCGTGCGCTCACATTTCCGGTCAGGCACAGGGGAATGGTGAAACCGCTGGACTTTGCGAAACTCGCGGAATTGAGTTTCGAGGCGCCGGACAGGGAGAACTTCCCGTCGCTCGATTTTGCGTATGAGGCTTTGAAGAGGGGCGGAACAATGCCTGCCGTCATGAATGCCGCCAACGAGATAGCAGTCGAGAGGTTCAGGCTCGGCGAGATAAGGTTTCCTGATATCTGGAGCATTATAGAAAAGACAATGTATTCTCATAATGAACTTGACCATCCTTGTCTTGATGCTATTCTAAAGGCCGATCTTGAGGCGAGGGGGTTCGCCTCGGGGCTTAAACTTAAACGGTAAAATCAAGGCAGGTAGAACTTGGAAATTTTAAACTATACTTTCACCAGCATTTTTGTGCTGCTTTTTTTCGGGCTCTGCATATTCGTCCACGAACTTGGGCATTTTGTCGCCGCCAAATGGCGTGGGCTCCATATTGTGGCATTTTCACTTGGATTCAAAAAAATATGGTCTTTCAAGCGGGGCGGTGTCGAATACCGGATCGGGATGCTGCCTTTTGGTGGCTATGTTGATATTCCGCAGCTTGATACGAGCGGAGATGCCAAGACCGAGGAAGGAGTGCCTCTTCCTACGGCGAAGCCGGTTGACAGGATAATCACGGCATTCGCGGGTCCCTTGTTCAATGTATTTTTCGGACTTCTGCTCGGGACTTTCCTATGGATTCATGGAATTCCGCAGGATACTCCTCGCATGCGCTCCTTCGAGGTGGCCACTGTGGACGAGGACAGTCCCGAATACCGTGCAGGCCTGAGACCCGGTGATGTGATCTATGCGATCAACGGGAAAAAATTTCATACAACGTGGAGCGGAATGGTGGAGAACGTCTTGTTCACCATAGGCGATGTAACCCTTAATGTAAGAAGAGGTGCCGAGGATCTCAACATAACATATACTCCAGTCGAAAATTCGAAAATGTCGAAAATGGAGAAAATGGCATATCCATTTTTCAAGCCGCGGATTCCTGTCATAATAGATCCTTTCAAGGATTCGCCTGCGATGAGGGCGGGCCTCAAGCGAAATGACACAATAACGAAGGTGAACGGCGAGGTCGTTCATGATTTGACAGAATTTGTCCTGAGAGTTGACAGGAGCAACGGAGCCTTGCTCGTCTTCACGGTGATCCGGGATGGAAGAGAGATCGAAATAAAGGGTGTCATGCCGGAGAAGGAAAAAGAGGATGTAAAAAACAATACTTACAAGATAGGCGTTGAAAAAAGTTCTTCCGTCCCTGTGATTGTGAATGGGGTTATCCCCGGCATGCCCGCCCAGGAGGCGGGAATAGAGGTGGCTGATCAGATTGAATCCATTGATGGCAAGAAATTGACCGAGTCTGAACAGTTGAACGAAATTGTCTCAAGTAGCGAGGGGAAAAAACTCGTCTTGGGGATTATCCGTGGCGACAAGAAGCTTGAGATTGCTGTTATTCCGAAGATTCCCAGTGCGATGTACACTATAGGTGCTGGATTTGTTTTCTATAATCATCCAAATCCGATCGAGCAGTTCGTAGATGTGATGGACAAGACATACAAGTCTTTCAAATCGCTTCTTTCCAAGAAAAGCAGTATTAAGCCTAAGCATATGTCAGGACCGGCTGGAATTGTCCACGCAATATGGATTGTCACCTATATGAGAGGTTTTGTAATGGGGCTTTATATCGTAGTATTCATAACATACAGCTTGGCCGTCTTTAATCTTCTTCCGATTCCGGTCCTTGACGGGGGACATATCGCCATGGCTTGTTTCGAGATAGTGTTCAGGAGGAAGGTGCCCGAGGCTGTCTTGAAACCTGTAATGTATCTTTTCGTGGTTCTTCTTATAAGTCTTATGCTTTTTGTGACTTTCAATGATTTCAGAAGGTTTGTGAACGGTTTTATGCCAGAAAAGCCTGTGAATGATCCGCCAAAGACAGAGAAGCCGGCGGATGTCGCAAATCCGGCGAAGCCTTGATGATTTTTGAGGAGTAATAACGAGTTGCAATCAATAGGCTAATAATGCTCTTTTCAATGTAGCCGCCTCCATGTTGGAGGCGACTACACGGCCAACATGGCCGTGGCTACAAGATTGCTTGCCAATAGAACGCCATATAGTATAAATCGGACATTTCTGACTGCATGGCATTCGGTTCCAGCGCAGAAGTTATTTTTCTTTCAGCGCATCTTGCACTGTTTTCAGAAGGATTTCCGTATCGAACGGTTTTGGTATGAATCCTTTCATTCCGGCATCAAGCAGATCCTGCGCGTCGCCTTCAATGCTGAATCCTGAAATCAGCAGTGCCTGGACATTCCTGTTGATGGACTGCATCTCCAGAAATGCATCTTTACCGTTCATTTCCGGCATCATCATGTCAAGGATGACAAGGTCAATGTCCTTCCATTCCCTGCGATAAATTTCAACTGCCTCCAGCCCATCTTTGCATGCGATGATTTCATAACCGCAGGAGCTGAGGACTTCGGAAACCATATCACGGAGCATTTCCTCGTCATCCGCCAGAAGGATTTTAGAACCTTTATCTGTCGCTGTCGGCGTGTAGGCGGCATTTTTCAAGGCAGTCTTGTCTTCTTCAATATCTTCATCTTTGCTTTCAACGCCTTCAACAACAAGAGGAAAGAAGAGGGAAAATTCCGTGCCCTTGCCGAGTTCGCTTGTTACACAAATGACTCCATTGTGGTTTTGGACAGCTCCATATACCGAGGCGAGCCCCATTCCTGTTCCTTTGCCCTGCGGCCTTGTGGTGAAAAACGGCTCATATAAGTGTTTTTTAACCTCTTCATCCATTCCGGTTCCGCTGTCAATGACAGATATTTTCAGATAGCGTCCTTTTATCGCCTTTTGTCTTTCTTCAGTTCCCATGGGCACATCTTCCATGTCAATGTCTTCAGTGGCAAAAACAATCTTTCCGCCATCCGGCATGGCATCACGTGCATTGAGGGCAAGATTGAGCAATGCATTCTCTATCTGCGAAGGGTCTCCGGAAATATTGGCTGAATTAGAATTGAGCACTCGCTTGATTTTGATTTTTCTATCAATAGTGCGTGCGATCAGGGAAGTTACTTCGTTGATGATCTTGTTGACATTTATCGGTACGGTCAGGTATTTGCCTTTGCGTGAAAATGCCATAAGGTTTTTTATCAGGTCGGCAGATCTTTCCGATGAGCGAATGATCTTTCCGGCTTTACTTTTCAGGCTGGGATCATCCAGTCTCTTATAAAGCATGTCGGCATAACCTATTATGCTTGCCAGTTGATTGTTGAAGTCGTGCGCTATTCCACTGGCAAGCTGTCCTATCGCCTCCATCTTCTGAGAATGGCGGATCTGCTTCTCCAGCTCTTCACGCTTCTCTTCCGCCTGCTTGCGCTCGGTGATGTCGCGGGCGATCGCCTGGTAATAGATCACTGTGCCAGTCTCGTTTTTGACGGAGGTGCTGCCGTCTGAGGTGTGCCAGCGCCATGAACCATTGATGTGTCGCACGCGATACTCGACGCTCTCTTGCCGTTGTCCTGTATCGATCACGTTTTGCAGGAGTTCCATGCATTTCGGAAGATCATCCGGATGGACAAATTCCTGGAAGTGGCGTCCGACAATCTGGGTTGTCTGGTGTCCTAGAAGCATTGTCCAGGCAGGGGAGACAAAGGTGAATACTCCATCAGCGGTGATAGCATAGATGATGTCGTGGGTGTTTTCGATCAGGAGTCGGTACATTTCTTCGCTCTTACGCTGCTTGTCCTGCATCTCGATCATGCGCCTGCCGACCTCTACACGGGCGAGGAGCTCGCCGAAATCAAATGGCTTGGACATATAGTCGTTGGCTCCGGCCGCTAGTGAGGTGACAATGTCTGCCTTACGATCCTTGGCTGTCACCATGATGATGTAGGGAGGACGGTTGGTCTGTAGGGCGCGTACCCGCCGTACGACCTCCAGTCCGTCCATCTCAGGCATCATCCAGTCTAGAATCACCAGAGAGGGGGCATCGGGCTGTTGCAGTAGCTCCCAGGCTTTGGCGCCGTTGGCGACTGCAATTACTTCATGTCCGTTCCTTTTCAATATGCCAGTCAGGACGGTACGGGATGTTAAATCATCTTCTGCAATCAGTGTTTTCATAGTTGTTCTCCTCTTACTACAGTACAGTACCATGATTCCTCTAGAATTCAAAAGATAATGATCCAGTAATCCCCATTTCTTGCATCTTTCTGACGGCGCTACTACAAACTGAAACCGCATGCTGCCCACTAGGGACTATAGGGACAAAAGGGACGCAAGGGGCAAAAAATATAACTAGGTCGGCAACCGGTAATCCGTGGTCTGCGCCCCTAGATTTCGGAATTGTTTTTATCTTTCATCCTACATCCCGCACTCCCAAATCCGCATTCCCTCTTCCCACCTGATTCAGTTCTTTTGTCATCGCCTGCTTTAGTGTTTCGAACTGCGCTTCCAGTTCGGACATTTGAAGCGCAACGGCGGCCAGGTCTCCCACATTGGCCGCTTTCTCCATCTCGAAGGCCAGTTCCTGTAGACGTTCGCCCCCCACGTTGGCGGCCGCGCCCTTGATGGTGTGTGCCTGGTTTTCGGTGCCCGATGCGTTTCCGGTTTCCAGATATCTCTTCAGTTCTGCGATCTGGCGCGGGATGTCTTTCAGAAAGCATTTGGCTACTATTTGCACCAGATCCGTATCATTCATCAGTCGGGTCTTCATCCCTGCCATGTCAAATATCGGGGATGAGTTGCGGGCAGTCGGCAATGAAGCACCTCCACCATCAGTGTTATCTTTTCTGCCTCCAATCGTTCCCTTCGGCAGCCATTTGACCAGAACTTCCGCCAGAGTCTGGGGGGAGATTGGCTTGGCCACGAAGTCGTTCATTCCCGAGTCAAGGCACTGTTCGCGGTTGCCCTGAATGACACCGGCAGTCATGGCGATGACGGGAATCTGGTGCTCCCTGACTGCGGAATGCGGATCGCGGATTTGGCGCGTGGCCTCCAGTCCGTCCATTACGGGCATCTGCACATCCATCATAACCAGATTGTATGGAATGGTTTCGAGAGCCTTGATGGCTTCCGCGCCGTTGGCCACGGCATCCACATGCAGTCCCAGCTTTGTGAGAATGCCCACGGCCACATGCTGGTTGACGATGTTGTCTTCGGCCAGCAGAATGCGATTAGCTCCACGATTTATCCCGAGGATCGTCGGGCGGGCGAAGTGGGTGCGCTTGTCTGCGTGTGCCACAGAAGCTGGCATCGTCTGACAGATGTTCTGCCCTGCCATGACAGCGGCCAGGCTGTCGAAGAGATCCGACTGTCGCACGGGCTTGGTCAGGTAGGCGGAAAACCCAATCTCCTCCATTTTCCGGACATCCCCTTGCTGTCCCATGGAGGTCAGGAGCACCAGATAGACATCCTTCAGTTTTGGCTCGGCCTTGATGGCGCGTGCCAGTGTGATGCCATCCATGTCGGGCATTTGCATGTCGAGGATGGCCGCCCGGAATGGATACCCGGTGTCCTGTGCCCTATGCAGTACTTGGAGTGCTGTTGGTCCGTCCGGTACCTCTTCCGAGCGCACGCCCCAGGAGCCGAGCTGTGCCTTCAGCACCTCGCGGTTGGTGGCGTTGTCGTCCACCACCAGGATGTGTGTTCCGCGAATCTCTGTCGTAGGTGTGGTGGCTTGTTTCCGCCCGGTCTGTTTTGCGAAACACGCAGTGAAGCAGAACTCCGAACCCGGTCCGCCCTCGTTTATCTTGTGCGGCGAAGGGCTTTCAACGCCAATCTCTCCACCCATCAGTTCGGCGATCTGCTTGGAAATTGCCAGACCCAAGCCGGTACCGCCGTACCTGCGCGTGGTCGAGGAGTCCGCCTGGGTGAACTTTTGGAATAGTTTGTCCTTCTTGTTTGTCGGGATGCCAATGCCGGTATCCCTGACGGAGAAGCGGATAACGGCGTTGGTGTCTGTTTCCTCCATGAGGTTTGCCCACACTGCGATCTCACCTTTCTGTGTGAACTTGATTGCATTGCCCACAATGTTGACGAGCACCTGGCGCAGGCGGCCGGGATCGCCGCAAAGGTGGGGCGGCACGTCCGGTGCGATGGAGTATATGAATTCTAAATTCTTCTCATGTACTTGCAGTGCAATTGCTTCACAGAAATTATCCAGAATGTCGCGCAGATCAAAGTCCAGCATTTCCATTTCTAGTTTGCCCGCCTCTATCTTCGAAAAGTCCAGGATGTCGTTTATGATTGTCATCAGTGATTCTCCGCTGGAGCGAACTGTTTCGGCATATTTGCGCTGTTCGTCGCTGAGTTCCGTATCCAGCAGCAGCCCCGCCATTCCGATTACTCCATTCATGGGGGTGCGGATCTCATGGCTCATGTTTGCGAGGAATTCGCTTTTGGCGGCATTTGCCTTGACGGCCTGGTCCAGTGCGGCCTCGAGCTGGTGGCTGCTTTCCTGCAGCACTTCCTCCGCCCTCTTGAGTTTGGTTATGTCTCGCCATAGGCAATGAAGCACGTTTTTCCCCTTAATCGCGACTGGGGTGAGGGAGACTTCAACTGGAAAATCTTCTCCGCTGGCTTTCTGGTGCATCCATTCGAACCTATGGTATCCTTTTTCAAGGGCAATTCTCATCATCTCATTTGCTTTTTCAAAGGAGTTCTGTCCATCAGGTTGCACGGTCGGAGAAAGTGCCGAGGGATGAGCCATTAAAACATGATTTTTATCGGGGTATCCGAGCATTTTTACGGTGGCTTCATTGCAATCCACAAACGTCTCACCGTCAATCAGTAGAATGGCATCCCGTGAAGAATACAGGACATCCATGAATCGTTTTTCGCTATCCCTCAAGGCCGCTTCGGCCCTCTTGCGGTTGGTGATATCGGTGTCGGAGCCGCGGTAGCCCCGCAGAGTTCCATCGTTATTCATGAGTGGGATGCCGTTGGTGGAGACCCACATCTGGCGGCCATCTTTGGCTTGTATTGTGTTTTCCAGATTTTGGAAGAGTTCCTTCCGCTCGAAGATTGCGAAGACATTTTTCTTGAACTCCTCGCGTCCGGATTCCGGATGCAGGTCGTAGAAATGCATTCGTCCCACCAGTTCGTCGGGGTGGTAGCCGATTACGGCACTGGCCACATTGCTGACATATGAATAGAGACCCTGAGCATCCACTTCCCATGCGATGATTCGGCCATGCTGAGTCAATCGGTCTAATCGTGCTTCGCCCTCGCGCAATTCCATGACGGATGTTTCGAGTTGTCGTTCCACGGTGCCGGTAACAGACCAGAGCAGGATCAGGATACCTCCGAATAGGAGTGCCGTCAGGCTCAATCCAAGAAAAAGGGAGTCCTGTGTTTCTCCCAATTCGGTGCTTACATCATACAGTAAGATGAGTCCCGCCGTGTTACGGCCTGTGGCATCTGAAATAGGGATCATGCCACAGGCAAACCATTTTTCACCCAGGCTGGCATCGAACATTTCGCTTAGCGTAGTCTGCTTGTTTCCATGCTCAAGCCAGCGTGTCAGCGCTTCTGGCAGGGCTGGAATCGTCTGGTGCGCCACCACGAAATCTGGGTAGGCATTCCATTGCCCGGAAAAGCCAAACACCTGGCGGCCCGATTCGAATTTTTCTTTCGTAGTGTATTCTTTCCGGATGACTGTCAGTACGTCGAGGTTCATATCCTTGGCCAGTTGCGAACCCAGGTTATCCACTTCAATACCCAGTTCCAGGTAGCCAATCACATTGCCGTTCTGTTTCCACGGCCTTACATAACGCAGAGTCAAAGATCCCATGGGGCCCAGTTCGACTCCCCAGGCATCCTCTCCGGTTTTTTCCGCCACGAGGAGTGTGTAGCGATCAATGATGTCGCCACGTCGGTCTGGCTGATGCACCCGGAGGAAGCAGTTATGGTCGGGTGCTATGAAGTAATAATGCGTGATCCCGAACTCCCGTTTCAAATGCTCAAAAACAGGTTGGGTCTGCGATTTCAGCGCTGGGAGATCCCTCTGCTGCCAGGCCTTCAGCAGTGCAGGATCGCAGGCGATGTGATTCATCTGTGCCCTCAGGAGCGTGACATAGGCTCCGATGGCTTGATTATATTCGGTACGTGCCTGTTCCATGATGCGAAACATATTCTGGTGGGATTCTTCATCCAACTCCCTAAGCTCGAAGATACCATACAGCAGCAATCCGCCCAGCATTGCCAAGGCGGTGGGTGCAATAATCCATTTTCTGAATCTCAAAGTGTCTTGTCTCTTTCTCCGATTGCGCCAGCGTATGGCGATGATGCCGCATGCGAACAGCAGCATTATGGCGAGGGTGATGAGGAGCGGTTCCCGAACGGTGGCGTTGAGTTTTGACTGCCAGTCGCCGGCAATTATATCCACACCCAGGACCGCCAGCAGTTCGCCTGTCTGAGGATCGAGGACGGGGACAAAGGCTGAAACATAAGTTCCCCATTCGTCAACGTATGGGCCGACTGTCGCCGGACATTTCTGTCTGATGGATTGCCATAGTTCCGGTGGGGGTTCCTTGTAATCGCCTCCGGGCGTTGTGTACTTAGGATCATTTGCATCCATATTGTCCGGCCCCCAGACAATCCGGTTCCCGCGTACTGCCATTAGATAAATCCATTTGGCATCTGGTTTCGCCTTGGCCGCATTAAGCATCTGTTTTCGGATGCACTCAAATGCCGGAGTTCCCGCATCTGCCGCAGTGAAGGTGAGTTTTCTTGCCAAGTCCGGGTTGAGTGTATTGGCAATCGCGACGGCTTGGCGGAGCAGGTGTTCCCTCATCTTGGTGTCCAGTCTTGCCGCCTTCCGATTTCCTTCCCACCATCCAAGGGCAAGCAGCAGCGTCAGCACTGACAGCACTGCCATGGTGCGTAGAACTGCGGTTCGGTTGATTTTCGGTTTATTGCTCATCAATTGTTGTTGCCTTATTTAATTCGAGGGACGCGAGGGACGCGACCGGTAATCGGTGGTCTGTAATTACCTTTATTTTCTCTTCAATAACTCCCATAGTTCTTATGATTCCCGTAATTCCCATTTCCCTCCCGCTGTTGGCGGGTACCCCCCCGCCCTCCGTTGTATTTTTAAGGAGCGCGGGTTTTCCAACCCGCGATTTTCTCCCTGTTGGCGGGTACCCCCCGCCGTTGCTTTCGCAATTCCTCCTTGAATAACATATCCCTTTACGAGGGGAAAACAAACAGGATATCTTATGTGTTTAGCCCGAGCATTACAGATTTGACAGTTTTTTTCATTTCTTCAATATCATAGGGTTTCTGAATGAAAATGAATCCTCTCTTGTGGATTGCCGCGATCCTTGATTTCTCGTCGGAATATCCGCTTGCGAGAATGACCTTTATCTCAGGATTTATCTTTTTGAATTCCTCGACAAGGTCCAGCCCATTGCAATCGGTGAGTACGACATCGCTTATCACAAGAGAAAATCTGCCCTTTTCCCTACTGAAAACTTCCCTGGCGACTTTGCCTGAATCCGCGCACACAATATTCCACCCGTCAGTTTCAAAGATTTCTTTCGCGAGATTTCTCAGTCCTGGTTCATCCTCTATGAAAAGTATTTTCACATTTTCACGAATGGTTGCAGTTGCAGTTTGTTCCGATATTACGTGAATGTCCTCATCAGCGTAATGGAATGGGAAATAGATTTTGAAGGCTGTCCCCTTTCCCGGCGTGCTCTCAACGTCAACCCATCCTTTGTGGTGTTTGACGATTCCATAGACTACCGAGAGCCCGAGTCCCGTGCCCCTGCCCAAGCCTTTCGTGGTGAAGAACGGCTCGAAGATCCGATTTATCGTTTCCTTGTCCATCCCTGTTCCGTTGTCACAGACGGACAGTCGGACATATCTGCCCGGAACTGCGGAGATGTTGTCCGAGCATCCTTCCTCATCCACGGTGATATTTTCGGTCATTATAATCAGCGTTCCTCCATCCGGCATGGCATCATTGGCGTTCACAGCCAGGTTCATGATGATTTGCTCGATATTGGAGGGGTCACCGTTGATCGTCCAGACATCCGGGGTGGCCTTGATTTCGATTTTTATGTTCTCCGCGATGAGTCGCCTGAGAATTCTCTGCATGTTTAGGACGATGGAATTTATTTCGATAGTTTTAAATGCGACGGGCTGATTCCTGCTGAACATTAGGATCTGCTTGGTGAGGCTTGCGGATGTGTCCGAGGCTTTTTTTATTTCGCCGAAATATTTTTTAAAAGGGCTTGAGGCGTCCGTTTTTTTAAGGCCGACCTGGGCGTATCCGCTTATGACGGTCAGAAGATTATTGAAGTCGTGGGCAATGCCGCCCGCGAGTTGTCCAATCGCCTCCATTTTCTGGGAATGTCTCAGCATTTCCTCCTTCCTGAGGCTTTCAGTTATATCCAGATCGGATCCCCTGTATCCGAGCAGATTTCCGTCACCGTCCAGGAACGGCACTCCATTTCTAGAAATCAATTTTGTTTCACCGCTTTGGGAATTCACGGGCGTCACGAAATTTTTAAAGGCATCTTTGTTCATGAACACGTCGAGCTCTGCCCTTTTCATTTTTTCACTTTCATCTTCCGGATGGAAGTCGTAGAGGTGCATTTTTCCGACTATCTCCTCCGGTTTGTATCCGAGTATGAATTCAGCACCTTTGCTCACATAAGTGTAAAGTCCTCCGGCATCCACCTCCCATATCATTTCCCTTGTCTGTTCGGCAATCTGCTTGAATCTTTCCTTGCTCTGGTTCAGTGCCTTTTCAGAGCTGGAGATTATGAGATTGGAAATCAACATTCTGTAGCTATACAGGAAAACCGACACGGTGACGGTCATGAAAAGGATTGTCAGGATAATCGGGATCAGCCTGTTCCGATATATTGTGCTGTTCCATCTGGCGGCGCTCATGTCCATTCCGAGAATGGCTACAGTCTCGCCGGTTCTCGACATTTTGACGGGGGCGAAACAGCTTAGCCAAGTTCCCCACCTGTCCGTATATGGTCCGACAATTTTATATTCCCCGTCGCTGAACAAATCATTAACGCATCTCGGGGCATCGTTCCAGATCCGCCCCGGCGGAGAGCAGTCTTTTGAACCATGCGGTTCTGAATCCACCAGGAAGCTTACTCTGGAGTCATCTCCGACTTTCATCAGATATATGAATCTGTATTCGGAACTGATTTCCTTTATTTTGGCGAGCTGTCTCTTAAGGCTCAAGTATGCCTCCGAACACAGATCCGTAGAATTTCCTTTCAGGGCGGGAATTCTTTCCATATTTACGGCTTCAGCGACAACCCTGGCATTGGAAATGATGTCAAGTCTGAGTTCTTCATCGGTTCTCCTTCCCGAGATGTCTGTGGCAATTAGGCCTGCCAGCAGGATGCAAAAAATGATCGGCACATAAATTTTTTTAAACGGTATTCTACGGACCGTGGGCAGTAAATTGGGGGCGGGGATAGAAAAGGAGAAATAGTACCATGTGAGACCGGCGGTCAAGGTCATCGCGCATATTCCGCTGGCGCCCTGGAGAGGCAGTCCGAAAAGTTCTCTGAACAATTCGCTGTTTATTGAACTTGCGGGGAAAAAGTTTGCCCTGGGGACAAAGACACCCATGAGGATTCCGTAGAGGAACATGGCGATGGAACTTAGAATCATGGGATATCGTTTCACATCGTTTTTTTCTCCTCTTTCCATATAGAATGCATACGATGCCGAAAAAGATCCTGTGATTAGAAAGACATATAGGCTTGCGGATTCATATCCCTTCGTACCGTCAATCCATCCGAGAGCGGAGAGGAGAAGCGGAAGAATGTATATCCATGCGCCGATACTTGTTATTTTCAGAACCGAAAGGGAACGCCTTCCGAATTCAAAGATCGCCAACATTGAAACCGTATTGAAGAAGAACCGTACAATCTCGACATATTCCGGGAACAATGTGAATGGTTTGATGCAGATCGCCAATTCGGAGATTCCTGTTGAAAAGGTGAAAATTCCGAAGCAGAGGAACGGAAGTCTTTCAGCCTTGTTCTCGTGGAGGAAAAAACATATTATCGATAGAAAGATGAAGGAAAATCCATACACGGCAAGCAGATAGTCCATTTGAAATTCGAATGTTACTTCCGGCATTTTATTCTCCCTTATTTCCAGTCATTTTCTCTGAAGAGAATGCTTCTGAATATTTTTTTTGTCAGCGAATGTCCCGATTTGAAGTCCTCGGGATTTGCCATGTAATGTGTTATGACCTTCGTCAGATCCAACATGGAGGCGAGGCGGTTGCCCGGGGTCTTGTCAAGCATTCTCGCCATTAGATCCTGTAGCCATTCCGGGATTTCCGGATTGATGCTTCTTGGTGCTGGAGGTTTTGCAGTTTTTATTTTTTCCATGACCGCGTGAGCAGTTTTTCCCAAGAATGGCCTTTCTCCGGTAAATAGCTCATAGAGGAGGACTCCGAACGAGAAGATGTCTGACTTGGTGTCGCCTTGTGTTTCACCTCTAAGTATTTCCGGCGCCATGTAGGATGGCGATCCCCTGAGGGTGTCTGTCAAAGTGAGTGACGGGTCGAGAATTTTCGCTATGCCGAAATCTGTGATTTTCACGCGGATGTCTTCGGTCAGAAGGACATTTTCAGGCTTCAGGTCGCGGTGGAGTATCTTTTTTGAATGGATGTAGTCAAGTCCCGAAGCAATCTGAAGAGTCACTGAAAGTTTGTCCTCGTCTGTAAGATTTGCATTCTTTATGTAACTGGAGAGTGGTGCTCCGTGGACATATTCCATGACGATATACGGCAGATCGTCGCCTTCAAAACCCCCCACGTCAAAAAGTTTGACCACATACGCATTGTCGAGAGACTTGAGGATCTCGGCTTCCCTGTTGAATCTTTTTTTTGCCAGCCTGTCAATTTCGGATCCTGAGTTGTTCAGAATCTTCATTGCGAAATAAGAGTCGTTTTTTTCAACGAGGAACACAGTTCCCGCGCCACCTGAGCCGATGGACTTGATCACGGAATATCCGTTTCTGATTTTTCCGACATTGCTGCCTTTCGTCTTTATCCGGCTCCCGTTTTTACGATCAAGGATAAGTCGGTTAATTTTTTTTTGCAGGTCATCGAGATTGAGTGGCTTGGGAAGATAGTCATAAGCTCCCTCCTTAATGGCTGTTACAGCCGCTTTGAAATCAGGAACTCCTGTGACGAGGATGAAATCCGTCTTATTGTCCTTGCTTCTTACAGCTCTTAGAAGTTCGAGTCCAGACATATCCGGCATATTTATGTCGGAGATTACAAGATCGAAGTGCTTTGAGCTGAGTTTTTTCAGCGCCTCAGATGCCGATATGGCGGTATCAACCGCAAATCCGCTGTCGGCAAGGAAGAGTTCGAGCACCTGGAGGATTTCGTTCTGGTCATCCACAACAAGGATGGAAAGAAGAGGCAGGACTATTTTTTTTTTTTGCAGTCGCATAGCACTTTGCGGAGCGTTGCGGACAATCCTTCTTCAGTGAAGGGTTTTTCAATGAAATTGATGCCCTTGTCGAGAATTCCACTGTTGGCCATCACATGGGATGTGTAGCCTGACATGAATAGGCATTTGATTTTTGGGCGCATTGCGGTGATTCTCTTTCCGAGATCCTGTCCGTTCATTCCCGGAAGCACCACATCTGTCATCAGAAGATGAATGTCTCCCTCGTCCTCCTTCGCCAGTTTGATTGCTTTGGCCGGGCTGTCCGCAGCCAGCACTGCATAGCCCATATGTTCAAGCTGCATTTTTGTAAGACACAGCAAGGATGCCTCATCCTCTACCAGAAGGATAGTTTCATTTCCTCTGAGTATTTCGGAACTTCCAGGTGTCTCATCGGTTTCCTTATTTTCCGATTTGTACCGCGGAAGATATATCTTGAATGTTGACCCCAGCCCAATTTCACTGTAAACATTGATGCATCCGTTGTTCTGCTTTACGATGCCGAAGACAGTGGAAAGACCAAGGCCGGTTCCATTTTCGGTTTTTTTGGTGGTGAAAAACGGATCAAACAGGTGGGATATGGTCTCCTTGTCCATCCCGCATCCATTGTCTCCGACCGAGAGCACGACATATTCTCCTGGGACAAACTCGATGTGCGCCTTGCAATAGGCCGGGTCCAACTTGGAGTTGTAAGTCTCAATTGTCACCTTGCCGCCGTCGGCGACTGCATCACGGGCGTTGATGAGAAGGTTGGTAAGAATCTGATCAAGATGGGAGGAGTCCATCTTTACTGTCCAAAGTTTGGCGGCGGGTTTCCATTGCAGTTCAATATTTTCACCAAGAAGCCTGTGCAGCATATTCAGCATGCTTTCAATGCTGTCGGCAATGTTCAGCTCTTTCATCGAGATGGGCTGTTTGCGGGCGAATGCGAGAAGCTGGTGGGTGAGGTCTGCGGAGCGTTGCCCTGCCTTTCTGATTTCCATCACACTGTCATACATCGGATTTGAAGAGGCAATCTCCTTTAGCAGCATCTGCGAATGTCCGTTGATGACAGCGAGCATATTGTTGAAATCGTGCGCGATACCGCCTGCCAGCTGACCTACAGCTTCCATCTTCTGAGCCTGACGAAGCTGAGATTCCAGATTTTCACGCTCCGCATTAAATGTCCGCTCCCATTCCTCCTTCGCTTTGAGCAGGCGCTCCATGGCCATATGGCGTCCCAGGGCGTAACACAGGACGCGCGCCAACAACAGCCCCGACACCTGGTCGCTCATGTGGCCTTTCATAATGTAGTCCTGCGCGCCTTCCTGTATTGCCGCCAGCCCCATTCTCTCATCGTCATTTCCGGTCAGCACGACAATTGGGATATCGGTGTCGGCTCTCCTCATTGCTCTCAAGGTTTCCAGCCCACTGCTGTCCGGCAGTTCCAAATTCAGAAGGATAATGTAGAATGGACCTTGCCTGGCGAGTTCAATGGCATCCGAAAGCCGCTGCACACATTTGATTTCAAACCTCGACTCGCCGTCTGTTGCCAGCAACTCCCGTATCAAGCGGACATCGGCCGGGTTGTTTTCAACCAGCAGGACGTGTAACCTCTCAGTCATCTATTTTGCTCCTTAAACTTAACCGGCTCCACCGGAGCTCAATATTTTTTGACGGGATTTACTGGATTATCAGGATATTTAAAATATCAATATTCCAATCCTGTCCCAATTACAATTACGGTCGGGGCTGCGAGGCTCGCACCTTTTTTTCAAGAGCTTTTCCATTCTCGCCCATTCAATTGCCATCCACTTGTGTTCACACTTATATTCTTTCATCATAGTCTGAGTTTTTTCCGACAGTGCCGACACGTCATTACGGATATCACAGATTGATTTTGTCCGGGCATCATGCGCCGTCTTGATGTTTTCCGCGATTTTGCATATTCTGCTAATTGTTTTCATAATTTTCCTTGTCCATTTTTTTAACCCCAATATTATCAGAAGGACATCGGAGCCAGTCCCGCAGCTTCGATCTTCATATTCTGTCCTTCCTTCCTTTTATCAGCCATGGTAGCGCTTAAGTCACGCCAGTGGGAAGCGCCCTGTTTTATCTCTTCCCTGCTCTGCATTCTTTTCGACCGGAGATTTTTCAGCATTATTTTCAGGTCCTGTATCCGTACCGCCGTTCCCTTCTCCAGGAGGCTCTGTAGCAATTCGGCTGCCATCTTGCGGTCGCGGTTGAAATCCGTCAGCATGTCACGAACCTCTTCTTCCCGTGATTTCTGGCTGGCCTGAATGTCCGTGATTATCTTTCGGAACTCATTTATTCTTTCCGATTCTCCTTCAAGGTGATCAGTCTTGTGCTTCTCGATGTTTTCCCTGATGGTCTTGGCGGCTTCCTTCTGTTCATCAAGATATGCCTTCAACAGATTTCTGGTTTCGCCTTCCCTTGATTCCTGTGATTCCAGTATCTCCTTCATCATAATATCAAAATCTTTTTTCCGCAGTGAGTCCTCCTTGGCCAGAGTTTCCCTCAGCTGTGTGCTCATGGCGCTTCGTTTTTCCCTGAAATCATCGAGCATCTGATGGGTATTGTCAATGATTGTGCAGACGGCCGAAATTCTGGATTCGTAGGAGGAGACTATTTCCTCCGTAAGTTTTCTCATATCTTCCGCATTGTTCATAATGCCTACTCCTGTTTATAAAAAAATTGCCCGCTCTGTTTCGTGGGAATTATCATTTTAAAAGCCCAGCGTCACGATCCCGTCTTCTCTATCTGTTTAAAATAATCCAGCATTATTATGGGAGATACTGTGAGAATTCTCCGCTGTGCCATGTACATGTTCTGTCTGTCCGTGGCGATTAGTCCACGCCATTGGGATATCGTGTGCTTGAACACTTCCCACCATCCTTCGGAATGATGGCTCTTATGTCTTACCATTATTGTCGGACATTGGGTCTTGTCATCAGTTTCCTTCACCATGAAGATTTGAAGAAATTCAATTGTCATCTTATGTTTATTGTAGATAGTTTTCAGCATGTCGCGCAGTTCAATGTCGTGCTGTTTCTCGCTGACTCTCTGACTGGCATGGACATCGGCGATCCAGCTTCGGAATTCATTTATTCTTGCCGCATCCACCTCAACGTGATCAATTTTGTGTCTTCCAATGTTTTTTCTGATAGTCTTAGCGGCTTCCTTCTGTTCATCGAGATAGATATTCAATAAAATTCTTGTTTCGTTTTCAATAGCCTCCTGGGGGCCAAGTATCTCCGTCATCATCCTGTCAAACTCTTTTTCGCAAAATGATTTTTCACGGGCGAACGTTTTCTTGAGCTGCATGCCCATAACACTGCGCTTTTCACTGAACCCGTCCAGTATCTGACGTGTATTGTCAACCATTGCACAGGCTGCCGAAACTCTGGATTCGCAGGAGGAGATTAATTCAGCCATCAGTTTTCTCATGTCTTCAGCATTGCTCATAAAGATTGCTCCCGTTCTTAGGATATGGATTACTGGCGAACCATGCTTGGCAACCGTCGGCTGCAAGGACGACTCGGCAGGTACCCATGTTTTGGTTTTTAGGCCGCTGTAGCTGTCAGACCGATAGCTTCAGCATACTTCAGATACGTTTCGACTGACGCGACCACAACTCTGGCTTCAACTGCCAGAAGTTCTATCCCGACGAGGGATACCCTGACCCATGCGTCAACCACGATACCTTTGTCAAGTATGCGGTCCACAACTTCAACAAGACTCGAACTGCCGATTGTTTTTTCCACTGCCATTGTAGTAACTCCTGTTTTTGATTCCGATCCCCAGTTTTATTTTAGAGGACAAGAACCGGTTTATTAATTCGACTCAACTAAACGATTTAACTTACTTACGCTGCCGTAGCTGTCAGACCGATAGCTTCAGCATACTTCAGATACGTTTCGACCGACGCGACCACTACTCTAGCTTCAACTGCGAGAAGCTCGATACCAACCAGTGATACCCTGACCCATGCGTCAACAACGATACCCTTGTCCAATATGCGGTCAACAACTTCGACCAGACTGGAACTTCCGATTGTTTTCTCCACTGCCATTTTACTCACCCCCTTTATTGCTGTTTAGTTTTGACTTTTCTGACTGTGACTGGGACTAGTATTAGCATGAAGGATGCCAAAGGCTATAGCTGACTTTTAAAATAATTTCTATCATTTTAGTTATAAACGAGTTACATCTGCATTAAAAAAATAGACTGCTGGTAAATCAGATTTTATTGCATCGTTTTTTTGGGAATAATATGTGACAAAAACGGACAGAATTGAACGGAATTGCCACAGTGGGGAATGGGGAAGGGGAAAGAATGTGAGTTATGGGAAGCATGGGAGTTATTTTTTTGAGACCTTTGAGGGCAGGGGAAATATAGCTCTCATAATTCAATGTTGCTAAGTTAAGCCAAGTAACGCGGGATACCACCCCGCGACTTTCCTCGGGGAGATTCCCCGAGTTACTCGAATTCAGGCTTAACTTAGCAACATTCCTCTCATAATTCACATAATTTCCATAGCTCCCATAAACGGTGATCATCAGCTCCAAGTTTTGTGGAAGATTTCCTTAATGAAACTTTTCTTGTAGTTATTTTCGTATTTGGTTTTTTCATACCTGTCGAGTTCCTGAATGATTTCGGAGACACTGCCATATCTGTTGTCAGGTAATTTCTCGAGCATTTTGCCGACGATATCACGGAGCATCATCGGCAACTTGTTGTTTAATTTCATTGGGTCTTCAGGTTTTGACTTCATGATGCTCTCTTTTATTCCGGAGAGGCCTGCGCCCGCAAAAGGCCTTTTCCCTGCGAGGATTTCATAGCTTATCACACCGAGGGAGAAAATGTCGGCTCTCTCGTCGATCTTGTTTATATTGTCGAAGCTTTCAGGCGCCATGTATGTCGGCGAACCTAGCATTGCATTGGTCATCGTCAGTTCGGAGTCAAACACGCGAGCGACTCCGAAGTCTATGAGTTTGCATTCATCTTCTCTGGTTATAATGACATTCTGAGGTTTGATGTCCCTGTGAAGTACCCCATAACTATGAACAATTTGAAGAGCTGATGCAATCTTTCTCATGATTGAAACAGCCTGTCCAGTCTGTATATGAGTTGATTTCATGTACTCATCGAGGGTGTTTCCTGGAAGATACTCCATTATTATGTAAGGTATCTCTCCCTGTTCCGAGAGTCCGTATTCAACTAATTTTATGATATTGGGATGGCTGATGCTTGAAATGATTTTTGCTTCTCTGAAAAATCTTTTGACTTTTTCAATCGAGAATGTTTTCGATCCGAACACCTTCATTGCATAATACACTTTTTCCTTTTCAACCAGGAAGACTTTGCAGATGCTTCCCGAACCTATTTCCTTAATGACCTTATAACCCGCAGGCGGGTAAAGAGTAATTCCGGCAAGAGTTTCCTTATTGTAAAAAAGAGCTTTGTCAAGGATGTCCTTGAATTTCTTGAGGTTAAGTGGTTTAGTGAGGACATCGAGGGCGCCTCCTATGAGTGCATCAAGGGCGGTGTCAGGAGCATTCTCAAGATCCTTCGCGTCGCAGACTATGATCATTTTTGTGCTCTGCGAGTTTTCTGTGCAGAAATGCAGAAGATCCATGGCTGTTGATTTCCCCTGGACGTTGTAATCGCAGAAGACAAGCGCGTAGTAGAAGTTCTTGAATAGCTTTAAGGCCTTTTCCGATCTGTCGCACGTCTGAATTTCATATCCGAGATGCCCCAGCTCCCTTTCAAGAAGCTGTACGATAAGATCCTCGTTTCCAATAACGAGTATCCTGGGGACAAAAGGGTCGCCCTTGTTTTCCAGTATCCTTGTCTTGACATTCGGATCGTCTTCTTCGCTGATCATTTAGTGTCTTTATTTTAAAGTTCTATGTCTTGAGCGTATGCAAAAGTTAAATTTGTGGTTCAGGAAGTCAGGAGTCAGAATTCAGAATGAAAACAACTCAATTGCTTCTCAATTATTTTCTCTTTTGTTTTTGATATTATTCTGACTACTGTCTCCTGTCTTCTGACTTCTCTTGGGTTGCGGGCAAAGCCCGCCTATATATCAACTCCATGGATTATCAATGAGCAGCATGCTTTTCAGGAATTTTGATGTTATTGTATCATTCACAGGCGCCTTGTCATCCTCGTTTTTCTGATGGAATTCTATTGATTCAATGATTTTTCCGGCCGTCGGATAACGATTCTCCGGATTTTTCGTCATCATCTTTGCGATGGTATTCTGAAGCCAGGAGGGAATATCAGCATTGATTTTTTTTGGTTCGAGGGGCTTCCTTGTCTTTATCGCCTCCATTACCTGGAATACATTATCGCCTGGAAAGGCGCGCCGGGATGTCACGAGTTCATAGCAGAGCGATCCGAGAGAAAATATGTCGGACCTATTGTCTAGTGTCTTGGCGGAATCGAAGCTTTCGGGAGCCATATAATGGGGAGATCCCATCACATCATCCATCATCGTGAGCGATGATTCCTGCGTTTTAGAGATTCCGAAGTCGCTTATCTTCACCTGCGAGTTTTGTGTTATCATTATGTTGTCGGGCTTGATATCTCTGTGGATGAAGCCCAGACTGTGGATATAATCAAGCACCGATGCAAGTTGCTTGATTATGTGAATGCGCAACTTGATGTCCATCGCAGTGTTTGCAATATAGTCCGAAAGCCGAGATCCATCTATATATTCCATGATTATGAAAGGAGTGCCGACATCCGGCAGGATACCATACTTATATACCTTGACAATGTTCCGATGATCCATTTCCTCCAAGATTTTAAATTCGCGGAGAAATCTTTTCACGGATATTTCATGCTTTTCAGGGGAGTCTTTCTTCTTCATTATCTTCATCGCGTAACTGGCGCAATTTTTCTCGACTAGCAGAACTAGGCCGCTATTCCCTGAGCCAAGTGATTTCAATATCTTGTATTTTCCCGTCTGGAAAAAAACGGAGTCAAGGATCTGCTCCTCGGAGCTTTTCACCTCGCTTCCCTGTTCCGCAAGTGCCGAATTTATTTTAGCGGCCAGATTATTCAGATCGATAGGCTTGGCTATATAATCTAAAGCGCCTTCCTTGATCGAACTGACTGCATCTTTAAGATCCGGATGCCCAGTCATCAATATTATATGCATCGCAGGGCAGTGTTTTCTGCAGTAAGTAAGGAATTCAAGCCCGTTCATCCCCGCCATCCGGACATCAACCAGTGCAAGGCTAAATACGGTGTCTGCCATAAGTCCAAGCGCATCACTGCAATTTCCCGCAGTTGAAACCGAAAAAGATTCTGAAAGTGCGGTGTTCAGGAATTCACGAACATTATCCTCGTCATCAACAACGAGGATATTTTTCTTGACATTTGTTATCTCAGGATATAACATCTGACTCCCTCTTCCGTATCAGATAATAAAGGAAAAAGGCACACGCTAAAGCCGTGAACTCCAGCAAATTATTATCTTGACATAAGCATTCACTAAATAAAAATGGCACTAAGTCAAGGGTTTCTTCTGAAGTAACTCGGGTCTATTGACCCGAGAATCGCGGGTCAGATAGACCCGCGCTACTCTGGGATGAGCCTTAACTTGGTGGCATTCCACTAAATAACGCATAGTTCACTCCTTTGAAACTGCCGTTGGAGTTCACGGCTTTAGCGTGTTCTTTTCTTGGCAGTTTCATATTGACAAAACTGCGGACACCGCAGTAAAACGCTGAATACCTACGCTTCGTGTGTCTGTGAGATAATACTTTTTAACTTGCTGCAATTTTCAGATTGACAAAATTGAACGGAGGCACCTCACACACATATTTAAGTTTTATTCTCTTACCGTATTTTGTGTCAATATCGTTGACTTTCCTGTAAAACGCCTCCTCCTTGTCCACTTCCACAAGGAACGCGGCATTTATAATCATCCTCACGCCGAAAGCATTGTTGATTTTCACTTCTACGGCGAGAGGGGAAAGAATCCTCAATATCTCCTTCTTTAGAATTTCAACTTCCGCCCGCAGCGCGGCCTCGACCATTTCCCCTATCTTCATCCGCTGTGGATAGGTTTTCTCTGGAGGCTTGGCAATTATAGACATTTTTAATTTATTGATGTCCTTATGCTTTTCCAGGATATAGCTGTATATGGCTTCCTCAATGAAAACCGCTTTCACTCCCAGCTCTTTTTTATTGTCGAGCTTTTTCAGCAGTTCTTTGAATTTGACATTTTCTTTCCTCAATATTTCCAGTATCTCGACATCGGTTGCGATTATGCCGAATCTGACAGGAAGCACGCCTGCAAATTCCTTCATCACTACATCGATCACCTTTGCGTGAGCCAGCATATTTTCCCGGCTGGCGGTAATTTTGGCGATGGGATGACTGCTTGCGACCATTCTCATATCCTCATGGCCGATGGTTGAAACCTCATCTCCCCTGCCACCCACCCCGATTGGACCGAAACTTCTATCATGGATTGAAGGGATAATGCAATAAATATACTTTCCGTCCTGTGCCATAAAAAAACCTTTAATATGAGAAAATAATGGATGTTCGATTCATCTTGTCTGTTGGAAGTACCGCAGAGTCAAGGACAAGTGGCCTGGGATATCACACCCAGAAGCACTGCATTCATCCCTCCTGTTCAGCAGACAATCACTACGCTGTTGACAGAACAGAACACATTTGGCTCGAACCTTATGGCATTAGGATCCGGTATCCATTGGCCGTCAACAATGAACTTGTATTGGTATTCTCCGGGTGCAAGTACCATCAAGGCCTGGAATTCCCTTCCCTGTCTTGTCATCGGCTCCGGGATCCAGTTGTTAAAATCGCCAGCCAGGCAGACCTCTCCAGCTTCCGATTCGGCAGGCCAACTGAATTTGTGAGTTTTCCCAGTCTTTTTTTTCGTCTCGTAGCCGGACTGACATTTGCCCACGGAGCACTCCTTAGCCGTCGCCTTCTTCTGCGTCTTTTTCTTCCCCATCATTCCAACCTCCTTTTCCACTTTAGCTGTTTGTATCATATTCTCGGATAATGACATAATCTTGTTAGATTTGACATCTTCTCCTATTTCATCACATAGAAGTCTCTTGAAAAACATCTTGATGGTGCTGATAGCCCTGGATGCGTCGGCACCAATCGCGGAGATGGTGAATATGGCACCTCCCGGGATGCCAAGCGTGATGATGTCCAGCAGGCTCTTGGCATCCGCCTTTCTATCATTGTATTCGATAAACACATCGGATTCGAACTGTCTTGACACCTTCACAAGCAGTGAAACAGGACGCATATGCATGGCGACAATCTTGTCAAGGATTACCTCAATACTACATGTCGGGCAATTATACGGCAAGCCCATCGTTACTCTCCTTCCAGTTAAATGATTTCTCTTTAAATCAGATTTTATTTCCGTTGCCCTCGGATGGCCATAAGCCTGCGGGATTTCTGGCAGATTGGTATCTATATGCCACCCAATGAACATTTGGCATGTCCGGCCTCAAGAAGCGCCTCCCAAATTTTCATCATTTCAGGGGGGAGGCATTTGCTCATGATTCTTTCGGGATCCACCGGATCAATGAAATGAGCAAGTTCGTGTGCAATAACAGGCACCAATCCAAGCCGATATTTAGGTTCAAGAATGCTACTATTGCTGTAATGCAGGACTACCTTGGTAGTTTTTCCAAAGAGAGCACGTCCCATTACTCCCTCGAAAGAATCATCGTACACGACTTCAAAGGAGATACCCTGAAGTTCCGGGAAATATTTATTCCGCACGGACTCCATAAAAGCAACAACTTCGAGTTCATTATCAGTCACTTAATCACCTCTCATCCGGTCTTAATGCGAGTATGCAAAACACCCCAGACCCACACTTTGCGCAGGCCTAAGGATTGATTTTTTCAGATGGCCGCAGGGTTGGTTTCAGTCCTCTGCTGTTGCGAGTGCCACAGCTTCAGCATACTCCAGATAGATTTCGACCGAGGGCACAACAATTCTGGCCTCAACCTCGATACCTTTGTCCATCACGCGATCCATAGCTTCGACCAGGCTTGGACTTCCGCTTGTTTTTTCCGCTGTCATGGTATTCCCCTTGTTTTACAATTCCCTTTTTTTCAGAACAGAAGCACCATCTTTTCAGATTTTTAATGCTTTATTCTTCTTTTCCAGCATTATATATAGCAGGATTGATGCCATAAGTTATAGCTGGTGTTTTCATAAGTTCCTATCTTTATTAATATAAACATCTTGCATATATACAAAAAAATAATATGTCAAAATATACGGTGTCTGAAGGCTTCCTATATGGTGATTATATGGGACAAATCCGGGCAGAATGGTTGGATTTGCCACAGAAAAGAAGGGAGGGGAAAGAATGGGAATTATGGGAGGAACGGGAATTATGGGAATTATAATTTTGTGTCCCTAGATTTGCTTGGCGGAAGTCTTTCCGCACAAGCAAATCTATAAGTTTCCACAATTGGGAGAATTGTGGAAACGTCATCTGAATATTTTTCTATGCATGAACCGCATACCCGCATCCTTTTTACTCAAAAGATGGCGCGGAATGAAAAATGCGGCGGCATGGAGCAAGTGTCCAAGCTCCATGTCAATGTCAGAATAAATATGTTTTATGGCCGGGATGCCGTCCGTGATCCTATGCGGTCAGCGGCAGACCTTTATATGTCCATCTGTACGGTTTCGCCATAGTCCTGTTGAAATAGGAAATGAACATTTCCATCTTATCCCCGAGATCGCCTTCATGCCCGGTCAATTCCGCAACCATTCGGACAAGAGTTTCGGACATATGGGTGTTGAGCTGGTCGCTGATGAATATCCATTGGTCTTTCCGCCTGTCTCCTATTGTAGAGGCTATATGCTCTGCGAAATCCTGTTCGTTCCGCGTCTCGCCAATATGATGACGGACTATTTTTCCTGTGGCTACTTCAAAAGAGGGTATCAAGGAAAGTGTGCCATGCCGCATGTATTCGAACTCGATCTTCTCGGGATGACCGGCTATCATCGGCTTCGTCGGCGCAACCCGCTCCAGCGCCTGGATGCCGGTCTTTTCATCTGTCGAGATCAAATGCGTGCCAGCATCATGAAGCTCGGAGGCATGTGAATAAAGGCCGCAGATCTCCGTCTCGCGGTCATGGCCGAGTTCGTCAAATGGGCAGGCTTACGGAGCAGGGAAACAAAAAAAAAACTGTTTTTTTAAGGAGATGAGCTCGAGTGGTTCATCGAAGATAGGAACACAATGATCCTCAGAAGGAAAAAGTTAAGGAGAATGGGGAATTTGGAATGTGACTCTCAGTAGATAATCTCGTGCGGAAAGACTTCCGCCGAGATTATCTAGGGAATTGTATTTTCGCGTTTTTTGCGTGTTCAGCGGGAAAAATATGGTACCAAGTTTCCGCCGCGGCGGATTAAGTCCAAATTTCCTGACTCGTGGCTTCAATGACTGGCTCTCCTGTGTCCGTTTCGGAAAAACGGACATACTGTGAATACTTACCAGTTCCTGCGAATCAGGAGTTCCAAAATTATTTTTAAAAGAAAATTAGTTTTGCGTCTTGAAAAATTATATTTGCCGAACATGGTATACCACATATGCCATTTCTTGGAATATGAAGCAAGAGTTTGGTCAAGTCATGTGTGAGATGCCCGCAATATTTTATAAAATGAACTTTTCAATAAGGAATATATGATATGTCAATCGCAGAAATTCCCATGCAGACGACACCGGCGGTCGCGCGGCGGCTGGGAGGATTCAAAATACGGATCGGCGAGCCATTTGTCATAGCCAGCCGGGAAGAGAGCCCGGATGAGGGCTCCCTCGTTCATCCCATGCTCTGGAAGTCGAACGATACCCTCTTTCTGAATTGGAACATTGATCGGGACATCCTCGATGCCCTTTTGCCTGACCGACCCACCGGGCGCTTGAGCCGCGATGGTGGCCGCACCTGGCAACGGCAAACCGTGCTGGCACCGCCATGGTACGCTTGTACAATAATGACTGGTCCGACGGAGTTAGCGTCCTGTTGGAAGAATTTTGAAATTCCCGGTTTTCCGGGACGGTATCGTATGGCGACTTGGCGATCGCCGGACAACGGCCGATCCTGGGGCGACATGACCTGGACGGGACTGGAATACCCTGGAACGCGCGGATTGGATCCCTATGATCCGCCAGATGCTTACAAGCTGTATGATCTCAACTATATCAGTGGCATGCAGCGTCCCGAGCCTCCGGCGTATATCGAATCACTCTATTGCAAGGCCGGATCGCGCAAACGTGGGCCCGGTTTTTGGCAAATTACCACCGATGCCAGGGGAACGCTCTACGGGCTGACTCACGCTCGATATCTTCCCGGTGGAGAAAATGTCGAGGATGAGCGCATCTTCTGGGCAAAGACTTCTGGAGCGTTGAATTACGCCTTCCGGTAGTTGACAACAAGGGCGGACACTTTGATCCCCTACACGGAATAGCTGGAGAAAAACCGACCGATATCGCCCCTTGGTATTTCAATCTCTGCCGCCAGCGTACAAGAGGGCTGGAACGGACGATACAAGTCTTTTCTAAAATCGATTTTGGGTTGTTTCATGAGACGACTGTGTTCGGAAGGCTGGTCGTAAGATAAATCAATCAATTGAGGCGTGCATTTCCTGCAAATGAAAATGATAAATACAAAGATAGGGTGATTATGGAATATACAATGGTCTAAGTTGGATATGATTTGCATTGATTGAACAGAGAGTTTATGATGGAATAATATAACGGTAATGGTAAAAACAAATTATGGGCACAATGATGGATAAAGAAAATAATTATTCGTTGCTAACACAAAAAGAGTCTGCTTTTAAGAAAATAAAAGAAGGTATTTTATCTTCAAGATGGAGTCCTGGAAGCCGGCTGGTAGAAAGACAACTGTGTGCAGAATTAGGTGTGAGCAGAACTCCAATCCGAGAGGCTTTCAGCCGACTGGAAAGGGAAGGGCTAGTTGAACTTATACCTCAGTGGGGTGTCTTTGTTAAAAAACTTAGTAAGAGTGACATCTTGGAAATATATGAAGTAAGGGATGCGCTAGAGGGTCTGGCTGTCAGATTAGCCGCTAAAAATGCGGAAGAGAATGATATTAAAACTATTCGGGATATGTTCCGGAAAATGGAAAAAGCTCTCGAAAATGCAAACTTCAAAGAACTTAACGAGGCGGACAACGCGTTTCATTTTTCAATAATAAAGGCCAGCCATAATAAGAAGCTTCTTGATTTTGTATCAATGTGCCATATAAATGTTTTCAACATGCCTGGCAACGGTAATCCTCCGGATTATGCATCACAGCAGAGGTCTATGGATGAACACCGCAAGATTCTTGAAAATCTGGTAAATAAAAAGGGGAAGGAAGCGGAAGAAGCACTGCGGAAGCATTTGAAAAATGCAAAAAACAGAGCTGAAGAACAGATCCATCAAGAGCCATAAATAAATCGAAAAAAAATAAAAAATAGTTGATCTTGTTGTTATGAATATTATGGTATACCACGTATTCCAGCAATGCCAAATGGCAATGTCGATGCGTATGAGGAATAGGATGCCAGCTGAGCTGATGCAGTTTTCATATGATGAAAAGCGTAAGCGGCAGAACAATTGACGCTCATGCAAAAATAAGTAAACTCGAAAGGAGAAGAACAATGACAGATGAAGAAAAAGAAATTTGCAAAAAGGCTCAGGAGATGCGCCTGATCCAGGCCGAGATGAGCAGGGAGTTTCCGTGTTATATCGGGTCGTCGCTCTCAATCACCGATGTCCTTGCAGTCCTGTATTTTTCGGTCATGAAAGTGGATCCCGAAAAACCAAAGGATCCGGACCGGGACATATTGGTTCTGAGCAAGGGGCATGCAAGCCCTGCGCTGTATGCCGCACTTCACCTGCGGGGATACATGCCGAAGAAGAACCTTCTCCTGCACAGCACGTTGGAATCTCCGGTGTACTATCACCCCAGCGCGAAAATTCCAGGTATCGAGGTGTCCACCGGCTCTCTTGGGCATGGTCTGAATTTCGGCATTGGAACGGCCTTGGCCCAGAAGCAGGACGGCCGCAAGAGCCGCACGTTTGTCATTGTCGGGGACGGGGAGTTGAATGAGGGTTCCAACTGGGAGGCCATAATGTCGGCTCCCGCCTTCAAACTTGGGAATCTGGTTGCAATTGTCGATCGCAACGGTCTCCAGGCCAATAAACGCACAGAGGATTTGATTCCGATAGAAAATCTTAAAGACAAATGGGAATCCTTCGGATGGCGTGTGGCTGTAGTTGACGGACACGATGTAGGGCAATTACGGGAAGTCCTCAAGATTTCAGGTACCCCTCAGTCGAAGCCGCTGGTGGTGATAGCCAAGACCGTCCGTAATAAAGGCATTTCCTTCCAGGAAGACCAGGTGGACGCTTGGAATCTTCAGTTGAGCGAAGAAGATTTTCAACGGGCCTGCGCCGAAATCAGGGGTGGCATCAGGAAATCATCAAAAAATGCAAAATCACAAAGTGTTGTTGGATTTAAAGAATAAACCAGGAAGGAGAATAAACATGTTATACGGCGATATTTTGAAATCAATAATGGAGCGGAATCCTAATGTGGTGGCTTTGACGGCCGAGGCACGCAAGGCTCTTGGGACAATCCCCGAGGAATACCCAAATCGATTTTGCGATTTTGGCATAGCGGAGCAGAATCTGGTGGGTGCCGCTGCAGGCATGGCGGCCATGGGCAAGATTCCTGTGATTCATGTGCCCCTGGCCGCATTTGTAACCATGCGTCCTTTTGAGTTTATCCGTACGAGCGTAGCCATGCAGGGGCGGAGTGTGAAGATCCCTGGGCTGCTTCCCGGATTCGCGGCTGGATTCCAGGGGCCAACCCATGTTGCGCTTGAGGATATCAGCCTGATGCGGGGCATCCCCGGCGTCACGGTCATGAGTGCATCCAGCATGGAGGAGCTGGAGGCTGTAATGGAACATGCGGCGGCAATCCCGGGCTGTGTCTATTTCCAGGTGCCTCCAGAGCTGCCTGAACGCCTCGAATATTGTGTTAAACCTTCGGACATCGCCCAGCCCCGCTGGTTGAGGAAAGGGAAGGACGGACTTGTGATCACCATGGGATTCATGACCCGGATTGCGATTGAAGCCGTTGAAATGCTGGCTGGGAAGGGCTTGGATTTGGCGTTGGTCAACCTGTGCATGTTGGATCCGATCCCCCAGGAAAAGCTGCTGCATATCATGAAAGGTTTTGCGAAGATCGCAACTGTAGAAGAACATTTCGTCACAGGTGGCCTTGGCAGCATCATTGCCGAGATCATGGCCGATAACGGCCTTGGAAAACAACTGAAGCGCATAGGTGTCGAAGACTGCTTCCCTGACCGCTACGTCACGCACCTCGAGAACTTGGCCTATATCGGCCTTGACTCCAATGGCGTTGCAACTAAGCTGAAAAACTTTTTCAAAGGATAGCAGAAATGAATAAGACAGTAGTAGAGCCCGAACGTAAGACGCCAGTATGGAAGGAATGCGACGTGCTGGTAGTGGGCGGCGGAGTTGCTGGGATTGTTGCCGCGCTGGCTGCGGCGCGGAACGGCGCCAGAACGGTGCTTGTAGAACAAAGCGGGGTGCTCGGCAACATGGCGGCATTCCATCTGCCGATTCTGAGCTTCTTCTCAACGAGCGGCAAACGGCTCACCGGTGGCATTCCCGAGGAGATGGTTACACGCATGAAGGAATTGGGCGGATGCGCGGGGCACACGATGGATTGCGGCAACAAGTACAGTTCCGGTTCCGTCACGGTGGGCGATCCGGAGACATTTGAGTGCGTTGTGTTACAGATGCTGAAGGAGGCCGGAGTTGATGTCTGCCTCCATACATGGTTCGCCGCCCCATGGATGGATGGACGTATCGTGAAGGGTGCTTTCGTCGAGACCAAGAGCGGGCGGATGGCGATCTCCGCGAAAGTGACTGTTGACTGCTCAGGTGACGGCGATGTCGCGTTCCGGGCGGGCGCGCCCATGACGAAGCCTGGAGGAGAAAGCGGCGTGGTGCAGCCATCGACGATGCTTTTCACCATTGACGGCGTGGATATGCTTCGCTTCGCCGAAGCCTCGCGGAAAAATCCGGATCTCTATCGTGTGCATCAGAAGATCGAAATCGTGGAGGGCACGGACGGACCGGAAGCAAGGCATTCCGAAGAATTGAGTGGACTTGAGCCGTTGATGGTGCCACTGCATGCTGCGGACAAACTCGGTTTTCCACAATCATTCATCATCCTTGCACGGACTGCGCGGAAAGGGCAATATCTGGTCAATATGGCCAAGGTGGATGATGTCGATGTTACCGACGCGGACAGTTTCAGCAAGGGGGAAATGACAGCCCGGATGCGGGTGTCGGCTGTGCTGAAGTTCCTCCGATCGTATGTGCCGGGTTTTGAAAATACACAGGTGGTCAGCACCCCTCCGCATCAACTTGGAATCCGGGAAGGGCGGATCTTGCTGGGCGAGCATATCCTGACGGTCGAAGAAATGGATGCTCGACAGAGTTATCCTGACACTGTCGCCATGGGTGGCCGCTATGTTGACATCCACCGGTGCGAGGGGAAAGTCACGATGGCGGAGCGCAAAGTACCCAAGCTTCAGACTTTTCCGGACGGCTATTTCATCCCCTATCGCTGTCTCGTGCCGCGACAGGTCGATGGGGTGCTTGTTGCTGGGCGCTGTATATCGACCACACGTGAGGCCATGGGCTCGGTGCGCGTCATGGGTTGCGTCCTGGCGCTGGGCCAGGCGGCAGGCGTGGCAGCGGCACTGTCTGCGAAGGGGAACGTTTCCGTGAAAAATCTTGATATCGGAAGATTGCAGGAGACTCTCAGAAAAGATGGCGCAATTATAGAATAAATAGGAAGGTTGTAGAAAAATGAAAGAAGAAGTGACGGTCAAAAAGGCTGCCACGGAATCAGATAACAAGATAAGGAGGAGACTCAAATGTTACATTACAATGGAATGCCTGTTCTGGCGAGCGAAGCCGCGGTAAGAAAAGATGCGGATGTGACGGTGGAAATCGGCCCACCGCAGATCGTCGCCGCCAGGGATGACTCGCCGGGCGAGGGGATTTTTACGGCACCCCATCTGCAGCGGTTCGGCAAAACAGTATATTTGAACTGGTCTTTCGACTGGGATGTTGTCGACGGCGATGAGCCTGACAAGCCCAGTGGCCGCGTGAGCGAGGACGGTGGGTTGACCTGGGAAAAGCAGACATTGCTCATGCCGTCGG
This sequence comes from uncultured Lentisphaerota bacterium, assembly GCA_903872565.1. GTDB lineage: Bacteria > Verrucomicrobiota > Lentisphaeria > Victivallales > GWF2-50-93 > CAIQLG01. The sequence goes on from CAIQLG010000012.1 coordinate 43,524, forward strand.
GCGCGAAATACCAAACCGGTGAGCGCGAGCTGACCGCCTGGTTCCACAATGCCTTTGAAGTTCCAGGCCAGACTGGGGCCTACAAGATCCCCACCTGGCGTTCGTCCGACCTGGGCCGGACGTGGAGCGGGCACACGTGGACAACCGTTGAGTATCCTGGGACCAAGGGATTGGATACCTACGATCCTCCCGAAGAATATCGGAAGAAGGACGGCAACTACCTCCGCGGGGGCGTAAAGTCCACCCCACCTGCTTCTCTCGAGCGATTTTTCCGAGAGGTTTCACGATTGAGAGGGGCCAGCCTTGGCCCCCAGGCAACCGATGCTGATGGAACCATATATAGTGTGGTGCATGCCCATTATCTCAAGGACACCAGCGGCATCCGGGACTGGGACCGCGAATACTGGCAACGTCTGAACTGGTACCGCACCGCCGTGCTCATGCAGGTGTCGCGCGACAATGGCCGTACCTGGACCTTCGGCGGCGTGCCGGTGGACGGGTCGGACTACGAGCCGCGCCTGGGCATAAAACCCGGCGGATCCCAGTACAACGAAGATTCGTTCGTGATCAATACTGACAATCAAATCGGAGCTGGTTATAAGGGGCGGGTGGACTTCCAGCCAGGCGATGGCTTCACCGAACCATCGCTGGTGATTTTCCCAGACGGAGAAATGATCTGCGCCCTGCGCACGGGCAGCAGCAAGCCGCTGTACTGTGTCCGCAGCTACGACCGTGGCCGCACCTGGACACGGGCCGAATTCTTGACGCCAAGGTATATTAGCCCTGTCTGCGGGGTGCTTCCCAAATTGGTATTGCTCAAGAATGGCATCCTGGCGCTATGCACCGGCAGACCCGACTGTACTGTCCATTTATCGAAAGACCGTGGCCGCACCTGGTTCCTGAGCGAAACGCTGTTCGCCACCCCCTCACTTAGCTGGGACGGGATTTATTCGTCAAGTCACTGCAACAACTCCATGATCGCGGTGGACGACAACACGCTGCTCTATGTGCATGATGCCTTACGGCCTGACCCTTCCGCGCCCAACGCCTGGCTGCGGAATGCCGGACATGGACTAATCATTGCTAGGAGGATACAGGTAAATGTCTGAGACCCCTAACGGGGATACATGGAGTCGTCAAATAGAATTCAAGAACCAGAATGGCATCCACTATGCCGAACCAGAAGGAGTAATGATTGAATCGTAAAGGAAATTGTATTTTTCGAAGGAATGCCGTATGGCTTGAAACTTGTAGCCACGGCCATGTTGGCCGTGTCGCCTCCAACATGGAGGCGGCTACATTAGTTTCCGCCACGGCGGATTAAATACAAACATTTATAGAAAGGGTAATTCAATGCGTTTAGTTGAAGAACATTACGATGTGGTAGTGGTTGGTGGTGGAGTGGCGGGTGTATGCGCGGCCATCGCGGCGGCACGACATGGATGTAAGACTTGTCTCGTTCAGGACCGCCCAGTCCTTGGCGGAAACAGCTCTCGCGAGATACGGGTGTATGTCGGCGGTGCCGACATGAATTTCCTCTGGGCCAGGGAATCGGGCATCATTGAAGAACTGCGGATGGAAGAGAGGTTCAGGAACAGGCATACACCATGCAACCGGAATGGGTGGCTGGATTTCATGTGGGACACCATGCTGTACGAAGCCGTCAAGGAGGAAAAGCTCATTGACCTTTTTCTTAACACGAGCGCTCGAAAAGCAAGAACGGACGAGTCGGGAAAGATCACTGCCGTGGAAGCCTTTCAATTGGGGACGGAGAAAAACTTTGTCTTCAAAGGAGATTATTTCATAGATGCAAGTGGGGATGGAGCAATCGCTTATGACGCGGGCGCCGAATTCATGTACGGACGGGAAGGCAAAAGCGCCTACGGGGAAAGCCTGGCACCTGAAAAAGCTGATGCCGCCACCATGGGAAGTTCGATACTCTTCAAGGCGGTGGACACGGGACATCCGGTGACTTTTGTCCCCCCCCCCTGGGCACATAAGTTCCCGACTGACGCGGATATCCCCAAGGATCGGAAGCACAAGGATTTGAAGGGAGGCTATGCGTGGCTGGAGTCTGGAGGCTTGGATACCAACACTATTTCAGACAATGAAGCCATCCGTGATGAATTGTTGAAAATAGTTTTCGGGATATGGGACCACATCAAGAATCAGAGCGATCACGGCGCGGCGAACTGGGCGCTGGACTGGATTGGCGCAGTGCCTGGGAAGCGCGAATCACGGAGATTTTACGGAGACTATGTTCTCTCGCAAAATGATACCGGATGTGCATCAAGGTTCAGTGATGCCGTCGCCTATGCAGGCTGGGCTATGGACATACATACGCCGGGGGGATTCCATTCTAAGAAGGATGAGCCCATGGCGGCCATCCATGATTATCCGTTACCATTGCCGATTCCATGGCGGAGCCTGTATTCGAAAAACGTGCCCAACCTGCTTCTGGGTGGCCGCAACATCAGCGCATCACACATTGCATTCTCCGCCACCCGTGTCATGGGCACCTGCGCAATTATGGGGCAGGCGGTTGGCGCAGGAGCGGCCTTATGCCGGAAGAAAGGCGTTTCCCCCAGGGAACTTGGGCAGACTCACATAAAAGAACTACAGCAACAACTGCTTAAGGATGACTGCCACATTCCAGGAGTGAGGAACGAGGACGTGGAGGATATTGCCAGGCGCGCCACAGTCAGGGCATCCAGCGAGCAGGTGCTGTACTTCCCGCCGCCCAATCATGATTTCGAGTTGAAGTGTCCACATGCGGTTTTCCTGCCTGTGTCAGCCGACAGGATTGATACTGTCCGGCTGCCTCTCCGTTCAACTCTTGACAAAGGCGTTGAAATCACCGCCAGAATCATCTGTGCATGTGAAAACGACCATCTGCGGAACGAGTCAACTTCATCTTTGATAAAACACGTCCAGTGCGACACCGAGTCCGCATGGAAAGGCTGTTTCGCCAGCAGTGCGCCGATAGCAGAAATCCGCAGCATAGTTTCTGCTGGATTTGACGGGGAGCTGTGCCTTGAATTCAATATCGGAGCGGTTCCAGGAAACTCCTACTGGCTTCTGCTGGACGAGGTGCCAGGGGTGTACTGGAAAGGCGTTGAGGAGCATCCCCACCATGATCAATTCCATCAGAGTATCGTCTCCAAGCCTGTGGGAGGCAAGGCCGCATTCAAATCCCCGGAAGCGGGCTGGGTGCTTTATCGCCGCTGTTGCCTGAATTACAGTCTCACGCCTCAGAGCTATCCGTATTCTCCTGGCAATGTGAATAATGGTTTCAGCCGTCCAGGACTATGGCCCAACCTATGGATATCCGACTCTTCACAGGCAATGCCACAGTGGATTGAACTGCTCCTGCCGGAGATGGCAACCGTCACTTGTGTCCACCTGGCATTTGACACCAATCTTGACATCCTGGTGGAACTTGATCCAGTGCCAATGGAATGCGTCTCTGATTACGAAATCATGGCGCGCTCCGGCGGGAAATGGGTCACGCTCGTGAGGGAGACCGGCAATCATCTGCGGAAAAGAATCCATTCATTTCCGCCTATTGAAACGGATCGTTTGAAATTGCTTGTACATAAGACCAACGGTGATAGCTCGGCAAGAGTCTATGAGATCAGGATGTACAGACGAAAACATATGAATTGAAGATGACGGACGGAAACATTCTATAAAACAAGAGGAGCTTATATGAACGGACAGAGAGTGACAATTGTTGCCGGGGCGGCTCGTGGCATTGGTCTGGGGGTGGCAAAAGCCTTGGCCAAGCGCGGAGACGAAGTAGTGCTGGCCGATATTCTTTTCAAGGATCAGAAATGTCAAGCCGCCGCACAAAAAGCAATAGGCAAAGCGGTTTTGACACTGGAGGTGGATGTTTCAAACACAGTACAGGTGGAACGACTGATTGCTTGTGTTATTGAACGATTTGGCCGGGTTGACTGCCTGGTGAATGCGGTTGGAATCAATCGTCCCGGGTTGATTCAGGACACAAGCGATCAGGACTGGAATGCAGTAATGGCTGTAAATCTTACAGGGGCATTTTTGCTGTCGCGGGCCGCATCCAGGCCAATGCTCAAGCAGCACAGTGGCAGGATTGTCCATGTCGGATCCACAGCTTCGCACAGTTCGGCTGCCGGGTTGGCCGCCTATTCGGCATCCAAGCATGGACTGATCGGACTTGTGCGCGGCATGGCATGCGATCTGACACCATATGGGATCACGGTAAATGCCGTATGCCCTGGGAACAATGATACCGAGATGCTCTCCGATGTCATTTCCGCACGCGCAAAACTACAGGGGCGCAGCCCCGGGGATGTGCGAGAGGATATGATTCGCAAAACTCCGGCAGGCCGGATTGGAACTCCCCAGGACGTTGCCGCCGCAGTATTGTTTCTGACTTCCGATGATGCTGGATACATTACCGGACAGATGCTTACGGTGGATGGGGGACGGAGTCTGAACTTGGTTTGAAGGGACACTGCGGCCGGACATCCTGCCGGGACAATAGAGTCGGCAGCAGTAAAGACAAAGTTGAATGTCAACCAGGAATTTGAAACCAGTAAAGTGCCGGAGATGTTCAGAGAAGATGGTACAGTCATTGGGACTTATTGTTGTGATTGGTCAAACATAAAAAACAGGATAAGGAGGGGGAAATAAAATGATGAAAGCTTTCACTATATCGGAACCATTTAAAACCCGGATAGGGAATCAAGAGATGCCTGTGGCGAAAAAAGGAGAATCTCTCCTTAAGACCTTGTATGCTGGCATATGCGGTTCGGATGTCGCGGCATTCAAGGGGGAACAGCCATTTGTCACTTATCCGAGAATCCCTGGACACGAAGGCGTATATGAAGTCGTTGAAACTGATGATGAAGCAAAGGAGTTGAAGGCGGGAGATATTGTCACAGTCGAGCCCTATTTCAATTGCGGCAAATGCTATCCGTGTCTGCATGGAAGAAGGAATTGCTGCATCGAAAATCAGACTATGGGGGTACATCGCAACGGTGTAATGGCCGAGTATTTCTCCGTGCCCAATGAAAAAATATATAAGATTGGGGACAATACTGATGTCGATCCGTCAATGTCTTTGACCGAGCCTCTAGGCGTGGCTATGCACGCCGTTGCCCAGGCATGCATAACTCCGCTTGACAATGTTTTCATTGTAGGGGCCGGGCCGATTGGCTTGTGTATTGCCGTCCTGTGCAGATACTACGGTGCCGAGGCAATTATTACGGATATTGATCCTTTTCGATTGGGTATGGCTGCCAAGCTGGGCTTTGAACATGCGTTTATTGCTGGCAGTGAAGACGGAAAACAGCTTGTCCAGAAGATGACAGGCAAGTCGGGCTGTGACGCCGTCTTTGAAGCGACAGGCACACCGGAAGGGTTCATGTCAGCCATAGAGATGGCCGCCTCTTCGGGCAGGATTGTACTGGTGGGGAATGGCAAACGCGAAGTGAAATTCTGCCACAGTGTGCTGCTGAAAAAAGAACTGAGGCTTTTGGGAAGCCGGAACAGTCAAGGTTGTTTCCCTAAAATAATTGATTTGCTGAAAACACGTAAAATAGATGTCAAAGCCATTATAACCCATATCATTGATTTTAAAGATGTGGAGAGAGCTTTCAAAATGATATCTGACATACAGGAACCTGTCGGCAAGGTGCTGATAAGATTCTCTTAAACAATTCAATAAAGAGGTAAAAAATGCGTGATGTTAGAAAAACAGATTTCAACAGGATGCTTAAGACGTTGAGATGCGAAGAGCCGGATTTTGTGCCAATAGCTGAATTGAGCATTGACGCCGCAGTGAAAGAAAAGTTTTTAGGAAGGCCAATAAAAACGATAAAAGATGATGTGGAATTTTGGTGCAAGGCCGGATACGATTATGTATATTTGCGTCCAAACTACGAATATCCCGGGCTGCCGGCCAGCGTTGCGGTGGGAACAACAATCAATAGGGAAAATGTGGCCAGCGCTGAAGAAGCCGCATCCGAAATGGATTCATGGCAAAAGATTAGCACAGAGAAAGACATTGAAAACTTTCCTTGGCCCGATCCCGAAACCATAGACTATTCCAATCTTGTGGAAGCCGCCGGATGTCTGCCCGAAGGCATGCAGATAATATCTGGAGTAGGGGGAATATTCACACGCACATGGATGTTGCTCGGATTTACTGAATTCTGCATGAAGCTGTCAGAGCATCCGGAGATTATCAAGAAAATGTTTGACCGCATTGGCGGCATTCAGTGCCAGGTATTGAGGAAGGTGGTGAAAATGAAGAAAGTCGGCGCTTTCTGGTATGGAGATGATCTTGCCTATACGGAAGGACTTATGGTTTCACCGGACATATATAGAAAATATCTGCTACCATGGCTTGAGGAGCTGTTCAGCATAGCCCATAAGGCCAAGCTGCCGGTCATTATGCATACGGATGGTGATGTCCAGCCACTGATTGACGATCTTGTCAAAATAGGACTGAACGCACTTCATCCCATAGAGCCGAAAGCGATGGACATCAACCTGCTGAAAAAGAAATATCAGAACAGATTATGCCTGATTGGCAATATAGACATGGCTGGTTCTCTGGGGCGTGGTACTCCAGATGAAGTGAGGCAGGAAGTCAAGGAAAGGATTAGGAATGTCGCGCCCGGCGGCGGGTATGCTGTCGGTTCAAGTAATTCAGTCGCTTCTTACATACCGATTGAAAATTATAGGGCGATGATAGAGGCGACTTTTGAATATGGGCAATACCCTAAACATAAAGGAATATGAAAAATGGATGCAATGACTCCGAGAGAACGTTTCGTAGCGTCTATGACTTTTAAACCAGTTGATCGCTGTTTTCTGAAGCCTTCCAATTTTTCGCCGTTGACGATAAAGAGATGGGAAAAAGAGGGACTTCCGAGCGGACTCGATCCTAACATCTATTTTGGAATGGATCCGCGGGAGTTCATACGGGTAAACATGGAGTGCTGTCCTGGCTTGCCGGAAAAAATAATCGAGACGGATGATGAATATGTCACCAAGACCAACTCGGAAGGCATCACTCTGAAACAGCTCAAGTCTGACACGCTTTCGGCAATGCCTCATTTCGTTGACTGGCCGATCAAATGCCGTGATGATTTTAAACGAATCAAGGACCAGTATCAAGCAAGTGTAAAGGAACGGTATCCCAAGGATTACGAGGAGAAAGTGGATTTCTGGAATAACCGCTGCACTGCTCCTGTTGTTTATGAATTCCGGGGAATGTTTTTCCACCGCTTGCGGATGTGGATGGGGCTGGAGGGGCTTAGCATGGCAATGTATGATGATCCCGGATGGATACACGAAATGGTCGATTTTCTTGAAGATTTCCTGGTGAAAGTTTCAGCAAAGGTTTTATCGGAAGTTAAACTTAGCTATGTCTATGCATGTGATGACATAGCATATAAGAACGCTTCCCTTATCTCACCAAAACAGTTTTACGAGTTTTTCTTTGAACCTACGAGGAGAATGGTACGGAAGGTTCATGATGCAGGAGTGCCTGTCATCGTCATGGATTCAGATGGTAACCTTGATGAATTTGCGCAGATTTATCTTGATGCAGGTTTCAATACCATCTGTCCAATAGAGGTTGCTGCAGGGAATGATTTGATAGCAATGCGTAAGCGCTTTGGCAAGAAATTGGCATTGCAGGGCGGATTTGACAAGAGAATTCTTACGATGGGTAAAGATGCCATCACCAAGGAAGTGATGCGTCTTTATCCAAGGATGATGTCAGAGGGGGGATTTACTCCTGAAATAGACCACGCGGTCCCTGAAAACGTCTCTTTTGAAAATTATAGGCACTATCAGGAAATTACCAGAAAAATAGCCGAGAATCCAGTGCATCATACAATAAAATAAGAAAGGAATTTATCGAATGAACAGCAGCAAACTCCTGAGCCCATTGAAACGTGCGCTCCTAAGGAATAAATAAAATGAAAGCAATGACTCCGAGAGAACGTTTTGTTGCCAGCCTGACCTTTCAACCCGTTGACCGCTGTTTTGTGAAATCTGACAGTCCTATGCCTAGGACGCGAAAACGGTGGGAGAAGGAGGGGCTGCCGGAAGGCGTAGAGCCTAGCGTGCATCTGGGAATGGACGCTAGGGAATACGTGAAAGTTTACATGGAATGCTATCCCGGTTTTGAAGAACGGGTGATCAGCGAGGACTCTGAGTATGTCGTAAAGACGAACTCGGAAGGCATCGTGCTGAAACAGCCAAAGGAGGACGCTCTTTCGGTTATGCCCCAGTTCTTTGACTGGCCGGTAAAGGGTCGCAAGGATTTCGAACGCATGAAGGAGCAGTTTCTGCCAAGTATATCCGGGCGCTATTCCGCTGACTACGATCAGAAACTCGATTATTGGAACAATTTGTGCACCAATCCGGTTGGCTATGAGTTTCGCGGCGGCTTTTTCCATCGGCTGCATATGTGGATGGGGCTAGAGGGATTGTGTTTTGCCATGTTTGAAGATCCGGACTGGGTGCATGAAATGGTCGCATTCCTGGAAGACTGGATGTTCAAGGTATCGGAAAAGGTGCTCTCAGAGGTGAAGCTGGATTTCGTATACATGTGCGACGACATCGCTTATAAAACTGCATCGCTCATTTCACCGGCGCATTTCCGTGAATTCTTTTTCGATGCGGAACGCAGGATAATTGATCGGGTTCGCCGTGCCGGCATACCGGTAATCATTATGGACACCGATGGCAATATCGATGAGTTTGCCGCAATATATGGAGAAGTGGGATTCAATGTGACAACCCCCATTGAGGTGGCCGCTGGCAATGATCTTATAAAGCTCAGGAAACGCTTTGGAAGGAATCTTGCACTACAGGGCGGCTTCGACAAGCGGGTGCTTGCCGCCGGACGCAAGGCAATACATACTGAGGTGATGCGCCTTTACCCGCGACTGATGGCTGAAGGGGGATTCATCCCTGGCATCGATCACCAGGTGCCGGAAGATGTCTCATGGGATTCATATCGATACTATGTGGAATTGACTCATCAGATTTCAGAAAATCCGGGGAGGTACGTAAAATGACAAGCATAGAACGGATAGAGAAAGTATTGAAACGGGAAAAGGCGGACAGGCCGGCATGTTCTCTGAGGTGCACACCGGAAGTATGGGATGATTTAATGCGGCATTTTGGAGTTGCCACAAAAGCGGATGTCCTGGATAAGTTGGATGTTGATCTTCGTTGGGTGTCTGTTCCGTTCTGCGGGCCAAATGATCGGTCAGCACCAACCATGGGAGGCGCGGGCACCGATCTTTGGGGCAACGTCATGGAGGCCTCAAAGAACGAGTTCAACACCTATTATGAAATTGTCAGGCACCCGCTGGCCAACTGCAAAACGGTAGACGAAATCATGGACTATGCGTGGCCCAGTCTCGACTGGTGGGATTATTCCAAAATCAAAGATGATATAAAAGCCAACAATAAAAGCGGTGACAGGGCGATTTTGTATACCTGCGGCGGCGGTTTTGAACATGCATGGTATATGCGGGGGATGGAGCAATTCCTTGTTGACCTGTATGAAGATCCTGCAATTGTCACCGCCATTTTATCCAAGATAATTGAGTACGCTTATAAAAAAGCCATGAGGGTGTTGGAAGCGGCCGACGGTAAAATAAATATTGTTGCTGCCGGAGGTGATATCGGCGGACAGGATGGGCTCATGCTTAGCCCTGAGATCTGGCGGGAGCTGATCAAGCCACATAGTGCAGGGCTGATTGTACCGTTCAAGAAAATGGGTTTTGGCACATTTTATCATTCCTGTGGATCGGTCACAGAGGTGATCGACGATTTTATCGGGATGGGGCTTGATATGATTGATCCCATTCAGGTTACAGCGCGCAATATGCAGCCGGAAAACCTTTTCAATAGATTCGGAGACAGGATATCCTTTCACGGCGCTATTGACGAGCAGCACCTTTTACCGCACGCCTCGCCCAGAGAGGTCTACGATGAGACGACAAGAATAATCTCGATACTTGGAGGAAACGGGGGCTATGTGGTTTCCCCTTCGCATCAGATACAGGGCGACACAAGCGTGGCGAACATCGTTGCAATTTATAAGGCTGTTAAAGATTTTCGTTATTAGCGGGGGAATCTTCAGGCTTGAATCATAGTCATCCCACAGGATGACGGATTGATGGATTTTTGGATTGCCCGCCTTCGTCCAATTCGGACTACGGCGTGGCATGTTGGATTATTGGTTTTGAGTTAAGAAAAAGCAAAGACGCATGGAATTGGAATTGAAATAAAAAAAGGCATTTTGAAAAAAAATGAGGAAAATAAATATGATGACTTCACGTGAACGTGTATTGACAGCTCTCAAGGGCAAGGAGGCAGACAGGGTTCCATTCTGTGAACAGAGCATAGCGCAGAATGTGGTCATGTCAATAGCTGGAAGAGATAAGGAATTAACTCAAAAAGAAATCTCGAAACTTCTCAAAAGGGATAATGTCGCCTTTGACCTTACGCCTCCGATATTTGCCAGAAAAGAAATTTCCGATGATGGACAATCTTATTATACAGAAGGACTTATCAAGACACGGGATGATCTGAAATTGATGAAGTTTCCTGATCCCAAGGATAAGGAACTTATCGCCAGGGCGAAAGAATTTGTCAAAGGCAAGGAGGATTATGCGGCAGCAGCATCTGTCAGGCTCGGGGCGGCAGGAATGTTGAACAGCATGGGGGTGGACAATTTCTGCATGGCGCTGGCGGATGATCCGTCGCTGGTTTCCGAGATCCTGGAGAAGTATGCGGAATGGACGATGTCACTCATGGAATGGGTCAATGAAATAGGTTTTGACCTTGTCTGGTCTTTCGATGATATCGCCTTTAGGACAGCCCCGCTTTTTTCCCCGGAAGTATTCCGCGAAATTTTTCTCCCTGTCTTGCGAAAGGCATCTTCAACCATAAAACTTCCATGGATTTATCACAGCGATGGAAACCTGATGCCCATATTGGATGATCTGTTGACACTGGGCATGTCCGGATTGCATCCTGTTGAGCCTGAAGCGATGGATATAGAAAAACTCAAACTCGATTATGGTCGGCGTATTTGCCTGCTTGGCAACATAAATGTCCACCACTTGGCCACGAGGAGCCCGGAAGAAATAGACGAAGAAGTCAAGGAGAGGATTAGTTGCATTGCCTTGGGAGGCGGTTATATTGTGTCAAGTTCAAACAGCATTCCGTCGTACGCAAAGCCTGAAAACTTTCTGGCGATGGCAAAGGCGATACAGAAGTATGGGAAATATCCGATTCATTTGTAAAAGCCTGAAGTTATAGAGAAAAACATGAGGAAGTGTAACCTCAAGAGCAGGAATAATTTTTGTGTCGGAAATTAAATTTATTCAGGGATTGCAGCAAAATGCAAAGACTTAACTGTAAACTGCTAAAGAAAACGGACAAGTATTCTCAAAAAGTTGAAGCAGTCAAAATCAATGATTTCCCAGAGAAAGTCATCCAATTTGGAGAAGGTGCTTTCCTTAGGGGGTTTATGGATTACATGATAAACCGTATGAATGAAGCGGGCGTCTTCAAAGGGAGAGTGATTGTTGTTCAACCAATAGAGCAAGGTTTATCGGAGGCATTCAATGGTCAAGATTGCCTGTATACTCTTGTTCAAAGGGGAATGGAAGATGGTGGGATATATGAGAAAATTGAAATAATAACTGCGGGAAGCAGATGTATCAATCCATACACAAGATGGCAGGAGTATATTGCTTGTGCATCCCAATCGGAACTGAGGCTTGTCGTTTCCAATACAACAGAAGCAGGGATTGCGTTTGTAGATGAAAGAAAACCAGAGGACAATTGCCCGGCTTCCTTCCCTGCAAAGCTAACAGCGTTTTTACATGAAAGATATCTTGTGTTTGATGGTGCGCATGACAAAGGCATGATTATGCTTCCATGCGAACTGATAGAACGGAACGGAGATCAATTGAAGGAAATTGTCTTAAAGCTTTCAGACCGATGGCTGCTCGGTTCCGGATTCAACCAATGGATTAAAGAGAGCAACTATTTCTTGAACACCCTGGTGGATAGTATTGTTCCAGGGTATCCGAAAGATGAGATAGAAGAAATTCAAACGGAATTGGGCTATGAGGATAAACTTCTGGTAGTTTCCGAGCCTTATCGCTTGCTTGTAATTGAAGGAGACAGCCGGTGCTCTGAAGAGTTGCCCTTTGCTGCCGCAGGTATAAATGCAGTTTGGACAGATGACATAAGCAAATATAGAAATCTGAAAGTAAGAATACTGAATGGCTCACACACAATGACTGCGTTGGCAGCGTATTTGTGCGGCAAAGATACTTTCATTGAGTGCATGGAAGATGAGCTTGTAGGAAAATATATTCAAAAGGGGATATCCGAGGAAATTGTGCCTTCTATTGAACTTCCTGACAGTATTAAGATGGATTATGCCAACACTGTTATTTCAAGGTTTAAAAACCCATTTATCAAGCATCCACTATTAAATATTTCACTTAACTCGACTTCAAAATTCACCGTAAGAATTTTACCTTCCTTATTGGCCTACTCTCGCTTGAAAAAGAAACTGCCTGACATTCTGTGTTTTTCGCTGGCGGCACTCATAAGATTTTACATGGGAACGGAAGTGGAGGGTTGTGCCTTGATTGGTAAGAGGAATGAAGAAGTGTATTTGATAAGGGATGATAAAAACAAACTTGAGTTAATGGCAAAGGAATGGAAAGCGTTTAAGAGCCACGGAGATATAAGATTACTTTGCGGCAGACTGCTGGCCGATGCGGAAATATGGGGAGTGAATCTGGATGGGATAGAGGGCCTGACCTGTAAGGTGGCAGAGCATTTTTCATATATCATGCAAAATGGTATAAAGGCCGCAATTCAGAAGGTGACTGGAACATGTGAAGTAGCGCCTGCACAGATTTGTGAATGTCAACCACAGATCGCAAACAGCATAGATTGCCATTAAAAAATCAAGAACATTTTGCAATGAAGGTCTAATTACATTATGAAGAAAGAATTTACGATGACTTCTAGAGAGAGAATGAGGGCTGCCGTGGCCCATAAAATACCTGACAGGGTGCCTGTTGATCTCAATGGCCGTGGATCGGCTATCGAGGAGGGCGCTTACAATGATCTGAAAAACTATCTTGGCATAGATGCAGATGTGCCAACAGTGAATTTTATCCGTTCACATGCCACAATTTCGGATGAGATACTGGATATGTTCAATGTTGATGTCCGCTATGTCCGTAGTGTGCCATCCGAAAGCTGGCGGAAAGAAGGCGGCGACGAGTTCTTTTTTGATCAGTGGAAAGTGCCGTGGAAAAAGGCGTCGGGCAGCCATTATTTTGATATAGACAGATTTATCTTTAAGGACATTACTGAGGATGATATCGACAAGCTATCCTGGCCAGAACTTATTACCGACTGCATGATAGCCAACATCAAAAAGCAGGCAAAGCATTTGCATGAGACGACAGATTACAGCATTTATACCGACGTATTAGGTTCCGCCATTTTTGAGAGTGCCTGGTATCTCAGAGGCTTTGAACAGTTCATGATCGATATGATGGTTGACGAAGGATTTGCCGCGAAATTTCTGCGCAAGGTGCTGGATTTGCAGCTTGATGCCTATGGTAAGCTCTTAAGCGAGACAGCACAATATATAGACGGCATATTCGTGACCGACGACCTGGCATCCCAGGAAAGTTTATTAATGTCCAATGAGTTGTATAAAAAAATGATCCAACCCTACCAGAGGGAGCTTATTGGCTTTATCCATTCAAAAGGCGTGAATGTGGTTTACCATAGTTGTGGCGCAATATCTCAGATGCTGCCTGATCTGATCGAAGCAGGCATCAATATTTTACACCCCGTACAGCTTTCTGCAAAAGGGATGGATCCGGACATCCTCAAGAGAGAGTATGGCGATAAGCTGACATTTTGGGGTGGGGGCTGCAATAGTCAAAAAACACTGCAGTTCGGCTCAGTCCAGGAGGTTAAGGATGAGGTGAAGTTCCGCCTTGAGAGGCTTGCGTCCGGAGGTGGATATGTATTTGCCCCAGAGCATTGCATCCAGTCAGGAACCCCTCCCAGAAATATTGTGGCCATGTTTGAAACGGTAAAAGAGTTCGGTGTGTATTGATGAAAATAAAAAATTAAAAAAGGACATGACATGAACATCAAATTGAAGAAAAGTCTGGCGATGCAGGAAAAGGCGAAAAAGTTAATTCCAGGAATGACACAGCTTTTATCAAAACGCCCTGATCAGTTTTCCCTGGGAGTGTGGCCTGGATACTACAGCAAGGCAAAAGGTGTTGAAGTATGGGATTTGGATGGAAACCGCTACGTTGACATGAGCATTGGCGGCATTGGCGCAAACGTCCTCGGCTATGCTGATCCTGACGTGGATTCCGCCGTCGTGGAGGCGATAAGGAATGGGAGCAGTTGCACTCTGAACTGTCCTGAAGAAGTGGAATTGGCTGAATTGCTGTGCGAGCTTCACCCGTGGGCAGGGATGGTACGTTATGCAAGGACTGGCGGCGAGGCAATGGCCATAGCAGTCAGGATCGCTCGTGCCCACACAGGAAAAGACAAGATTGCTTTCTGTGGATACCATGGCTGGCATGACTGGTATTTGTCGGCAAATGTGGGCACAGGAAATGCCTTGGGTGGACATTTGCTTCCGGGGCTTAATCCTTGTGGCGTGCCCAAAGCCCTGGCCGGAACGTCTTATCCCTTCCGTTATGATCATCTCGAAGAATTGGAGAAGATTGTGAAAGAACACGGAAAGGACTTGGGCGTTATTGTCATGGAGGCGGTACGGAAGGCGGAAAAACCTGCAGACGGATTTCTGGACGGGGTCCGTGCATTGGCCGACAAAACCGGAGCGGTCCTGGTTGTAGACGAAATATCTTCCGGATTCAGAATGAATACCGGAGGAGCCCATCTGGTGTTGGGACTGAAGCCGGACATCGCAGTTTTTTCAAAAGCCATTGGAAACGGTTATCCTATTGCGGCTGTAATAGGGAAGGCGGATATTATGCAGTCGGCACAGAAGACATTCATCAGCAGCACATGCTGGACAGAACGCACAGGTCCTGCGGCAGCCATTGCAACAATAAGAAAACACAAGGCCGTCAATGCTGGAAAACATCTTATGTCGATTGGCCAGAAGGTTCGCAACGGATGGGAGGAATGTGCAGTACGGCACGGTATGAATATTGAGATAGCCGGCATGTACCCCATGAGCCATTTTACATTCAAGCATGAGAAACATTTGTCTTTAAAGGCATTGCTCGTCCAGTGGATGCTAGAAAAAGGGTTTTTAGCTTCAACATCTTTCTATGCGATGTATGCTCACAAGGAAGAACATGTCAGCCTTTATCTGGACGCGGTTGACCAGGTCTTCGCAAAAATCAGTGATGCCATAAAGGATAACAAAATCGACGAACAGCTTGTAGGACTTCCATCTACAGCTGGATTCAAGAGATTGACATAAGGAGGCAATATTATGAAAATCGGATTAGGCTCAACAGATATCACTCCGCCTATGGGAATAGAAATGGTCGGATATCATTATGACCGGCATGCGGAGGATGTCCATGACAAATTATGGGCAAGGACAATCTGCTTTGATGACGGACGGAAGAAGGCGGCCATAATATCATGCGACATTTGTTTTTTTGAGAAAAAGACTGTCGATTTGGTAAAGGAAGAAATTGCCGCGCAGAATTTACTGCCATGGAAAAATATCATACTATGCGCTTGTCATACCCATACCGGCCCGGTGGTTTCCGGTGATTATGAGCGATATCTGGTGAAAAAGATAGCTGAATCATTGAAAACCGCACAGGCCTCCCTAACTAACGCGACTCTGAGCGCAGGGACTTTCCCTTTGCCCAAGGTGTGTTTCAACAGACGGTATTGGATGAAGGACGGAACGGTTGTCACCAATCCGGGGAAATGCAACCCGGGGATAGTCAGACCTGCCGGCCCGGCTCCCACAGAAGCGCCATTTGTCATAATGAACCTGGAGAAGAACAACGGCGCATCCTGTCTTCTTGTCAATATACCGCTTCATCCTGATACGATCGCAGGGAATCTAATCTCCGCCGACTATCCATATTACATCGCGGATGAAATCAAGAAGAGAATGCCTTCCATCTCCGAAGTAATATATGCGAACGGAACCAGCGGCAATATTAATCACTGGGATGTGGCAGATCCTGGGCTCCAGCGTGGCTTTGATGAAGCAGAACGGATTGGCAGGGCGATAGGAAATGCTCTGCTTGCTTCATGCCCAACAGTAAAACCTGCTAAATCCGATTGTATTGCCGTTGAACGGCAGAAAATAAAACTGCCTGTCATAAAAGTTTCAAAAGAGGAATTGCTCGAGGCAGAAAGGATTTTGCTAAAACCATATCCTCCAGGAGTGGATTTCACGATGGAAGTGGTCCATGCTAAAAAACTGATCAGGGCAGTTGGAATCAAAGATGACAGTGTCGATGCCGAAATTACCGCTGTTGGAGTAGGAGATATCGTTTTCATAGGGATGCCTGCAGAACTGTTTGTCGAACTTGGAATTGAAATAACAAGGAAATCACCATTTCTGACAACTGTCATCATGGATCTTTCTTATGGCTGTATCGGATATATCGCAACACCTGAAGCATATGAACAGGGCGGCTATGAAGTCGTTTCAAACATCTACAAGCCGGAAGCAGGAAGCATTGTTGTAGATGCGACACTTCAGGTGCTGAATCGTCTTCGCAGCAAAATCTTGGTGTAGATGAGCACCACCCATCATCCATAATGCTGAAGGTGAGCGGTTCAAGGCAATTTAATAAATCATAAAGGAGCAATGGAGAAATGATTATTGATGCGCACACACATATGCCAAGCCCTGGCTGGCCAGGACATAACGATTTTTTCCCCACCGTTGGATCTGCGGTGGAATATCTGAAAAACAAGGAAATTGGCGCTGCACTTTTTAACACATGGCAAGGAGTGTTTGCCGAAACGGCGGACGATGTCAACCGCGCCAATACCGAGGCGTTGCAATTATATGACACATATCAGGGATTTCTTTATCCTGGGGCGGTAATACATCCATCGTTTCCTGAAATATCCAAGCAATGGCTGGACCGTTTCCGCGATCATGGTTTTATGTGGGTCGGAGAACTAATCCAATACAAATGCAATATCGAATTTAACGAACCCTCATGGCTGTCGCTTTTCGAGTACTGTGCAAAACACGGACATGCGGTACAATTACATGGAAGCAAAAGCTTAAACGACGTTGCCGCCAGATTCCCTGACATGCAGGTTGTCTGCTCCCATATCAATCTGGATTTGCTCAATGAACTCGCTAACAACCGAAATGTGTGGCTGGATGTCAGCGGATCGGTCGGGGGACTTTACCTTGGAGCGATAGAGGCGGCATTGAAATCTTTCGGCGAGAAACGCATGCTCTTCGGCACCGATTTCACTGGTTATGAGCCGGACGTGTTTATTGCAAGAATTAACCTGGCCATTAAAGACATGAATGCGAGGGAGGCTGTTTTTTCTAGAAATATAACGGGATTATTGGCAAAAATAGGAAGTCGCCCGATAGGCTGAGGAAGGTGGTTAAAGTGGGTGAACTCGCCAGTATTTACATGATTATTTCTATAGTCATTAGAGCTGATTTCAAAATTCTGATTTGCAGTCGCCCCCCGTTGGAGTTCACAACTTTAGTGTGCTTTTTATAGCCTCAATAAGACACGCTGACCTGTCTGCGTGCAGCGCACAGGCAGAAGCCGTGAACTCCAACATTGAAATCAGCTCAAAGAGGCAATTTTGAAATTGCCTCATCATATTAACCCCTTTAGATTTACAAAGCAAAGGAATGGAGCAAATAAAGATGAAGATCGAAACGGGACTTTTCGACCACATGGTGTTGCAGCGCAACGAGAAAAATGTCAGTGAAGCCAGGTTTACCGGAACATGCGGCACTGAAGGAGTTGTCACCGCGACAGTAAAATGCGGAAGCGGAACATTGAAAGGCTTTTCAGGTGTCAGAGTTGGCATAGCCTCACGTGGCCGCATGAACGGATGCATAACTGGTCTTCCGGCAGGCGGACCATACGAAATAGGACTCAAGGTCGGAAGTGAAAATCTTGTCGCAAAGGATGTCCTGGTTGGAGACATGTGGCTGCTCGGAGGCCAGTCAAACATGCATGGCTGCAGCCTATTTCCTAAAAAACGGCTTCCCCATGATCCGCTGGTGCGCGCCTTCTACATGGATGACCGCTGGGCTGTGGCGAAAGATCCCGTCCACAACATGTGGGAATGCGTCGATCAGGTGCATATCGACATCAATGGCGGAATACGCATGCCGAAACCTCCTCCTGACTGGGGCGTATGCCCCGGCCCAGCATTTGCGAACGAAATGCATCGTCTCACCGGAGTACCCCAGGGAATCATCCCCTGCGCCCATGGCGGCACATCAATGACACAGTGGGATACTGGCCGCAAGAACGAAGGAGGCAAAACCCTTTATGGCGCACTTGTCAGAAGACTTAAAAAGAACGGTGGACGCGTGGCTGGAATGATCTGGTACCAGGGCTGCAGCGATACCAATGCCGACAATGCGAAACTCTACACAGAGAGAATGAAGAGGCTTGTCTCGTCCCTGCGGAGCGACTGTGCTGACAAGGCTCTTCCGGTGGCGATAGTCCAGATCACCCGTGTCATTGGACGGAGCGCTGAGGCGGCAGTCCACTGGAATTCAATCCAGGAGCAACAGCGGCTATTGCCCCGGTCAATCGGGAACCTTGCAACAGTTCCAGCGATAGATCTGCCTCTTGAAGACTTCATCCACATAAACGGCGCAGCGCAGTATGTTCTCGGTGTGCGCCTGGCACAGGCTATGGATGTGCTGCGCAAGGGACGGAAAGCCGGACTTCCACAAATAGCATTTAAAAAAGTTTCAGTGGAAAATGACCACGACCTGGGAACTGCGGTTGTAGAGTTTGAAAATGTAGTCGGCGCCTTGCGCTCTGGTTCCAGACCCGCCGGATTCACTATTGTCAATGAGAATGGCTCTGCCAACCACTTTGATGTCGAGCTCGATGGAAAACGTGTCCGCATCCGCAGCATTATTCCTCCGGAGATCTTGGGAACGGCATTTATCCATTACGGTTATGGGACGGATACTTACTGCAACATCACAGATGAAGCTGGCAGATCACTTCCGGTGTTTGGTCCCATCCGCATTGGACAGCCTCGGGCCATCACACCGTTCATACGTGAATTAAGAGTGAGCTCCTTCCAGGCTTCTGAAGGCAAGCTCAATAAACTGAAATATCCTGCAAATCTTGACTCGCTGAATATGCAAAAACGATGTTTTGCCAACGACTTCCTCAATCTCCGTATGGAAATTGCAAGTCAAGGTGCCATTGACAAAGTTGTGTACTACGCCTGCAAGTTCTCTTGTGTTGAGTCAATGCGTCTTTCTCTGATTCTCGGCTATGACGGACCGCTAAAGGCTTGGGTCGATGGGAAGCAGATATCCCACGATCCAAATGGCCGCAATCCAGTAGCATCTTCAAGAGGCCAGGCAAAATTTTCAGCGGCTGCCGGCGCTCACGAGATTCTTGTAGCCCTTGGAACGAATCATGGCACTGCATGGGGAATCTTTGCCCGCCTCGAACGACTTGACGTGAAAAAACAGCTGCTGCTCAAGGGGAAAGAACACTATGCAATGCCCGCACTCATGGGGTAAATTCATTAATGCAAATTACTCTATATTTCAACATCTATGAAAAATCATTGTTGTTGATTTTCCCCCTTAATGATCCTTGAAAGTTTGCCTGCGGGAACTTATGTTAACAAACTGAATATATACCTTTGATCTTCAAAATGCTCAAAAGTAAGGGAAGTTAATATGACGCGTCTATTCACATTGATACTGTCAGTCGTGCTATTGCTTCAGGTGGCACTTGAAACTCATGCAAAGGACGGGAAGTGGAAGATTGCTGTGGTAAGCAGTTATCACAAGGAGTATCTGTGGTCGCAGGACACAAATTCCGGGGTCATTGCAGGACTCCTGGAGTTCAAGTACCTTGATTCTCGGGAGGAGGCCGACAGATACACGAAGGACGACTTTGTCGAAAGCCCGAGGGCGATCATCAGGAAATTCTGGATGGACACGAAACGCAAGAGCAGTACAAAAGACATGTCCATGGCTGTCCAGCGCATAGCTTCTGAAATCAACCAGTTCAAGCCGGACATCATACTGCTTGGAGATGACAATGCCGCCAACTACATCGGAAACATGTATCTTGACACCGAAACACCCGTAGTCTTCTGGGGCATAAACGGTCTTCCTCTGAAATATGGGCTGCTTGATACGCTCGAAAAGCCTGGGCACAATGTCACGGGAATATTCCAGGCAGGCTATCTCCTTGAATGCGTGGATTATCTGAAGAGACTGCTCCCCGAAGTCAAAACCATGGCGATATTGTCGGACGATTCCGAAACCGGAAGGTCAAAGGCGAAGGAGCTGAACAATCTGTACGACGCTGGCAAGCTGCCTCTCCGAATCACCGGAACAGTCATCACAAATTCATATCGCGAATGGAAGGAGAAGGCGCTGGAGTTCGCAAAGAAATCGGACTCGTTTTTTGTCCTGAACCATAATACGCTCAAGGACGAGAATGGAATGCCAGTGGACCAGCTCGATGCCGGTGCCTGGTATTTGAAGAACATCAGCAAGCCAGATGTGGGGCATGAGAAGCAGTTTGTAGAGGAGGGGGTTTTGCTGGTCGTTGACGATTCTGGCTTCAAACAGGGGTATGAGGCTGTCAAAGTGGCGCATCAAATTCTTGAGAAGGTCAGAAAAGTCTCCGAGATTCCACCCTATGCGCCGGGCAGGGGTGCTGTCATTGTAAACAGGCAGAGGGCGAAAATGCTTGGACTTGAAAAACGAATAGAGGGCACTCCGCTTGTGGAGGAATACATTGAGAATGCACTCGCACTTGAGAAGAAGCATGATTAGAAGATTTCCAATATCATACTGCCTATTTGCGCTGATGCTGGCTGTTGCCGTGATAGCCGCATCGGTGTCCGGATATGTACAGTTTGTCTCGGCGAAAAAAAATGCCGAGGAATCGCTTTCGAAGCGGCTCAGGGGTGACATGTCCAATTGCATCGAGCATTTCGCTCACGAGTACTCCATGGGAATCGAAAGGGCGCTGGCGGACATCGAGTCATCTCCGGGGCTTGACCGGTTCCTTTCATCGCCCGCCGAAGAGTCCATCATATATCTGCTTGACGAGGAGAGGAAGTTCCAGTGGCTTGCAAAGCAGACTCCTGGCTGTATATCGATCAGCTTCATCGACCGTGATGGCAAGGAAGTGATATCCGTAAGCGGGGGCAAGAGGATTAGGAATCTTGTTTACATATTTGACTCGAAGGAAGAATATTACAAAAGGGTGGCAAATCTTTTCGGGACACTGAAGGCGATACCCTTGGGCAATGTATTGTTTGACAAGCCTTTCAAGTCACGAGGCAGAATGGAATTCGTCGCCGGCATGGCGAAATCCGACCCTGAAGTCGGCGGATTCGCCGGTGTGATAATGATACGGATGGATCTTTCCATGTATGTCGCCTATCTGTCATCAAAAAAGGAGGTGGACAATTCCCTGCTCTGGCTTTTCGATGCGGAAGGCGGCACCATCCTTGCCCCGGAAAACCGGACGGTCTCGCCGGATCCCAGCCCTGTAATATTCGGAAAAATACAGCATCCCAAGAACAATATGATCCTTCCAGGAGATGTCATGGCCGGGCAGCCGGAACACATTTTCCTCAAGCTTGCCTTCAGTGCATCCCAAAAGGTCTTCTCCTCTCTGACTGCGAACATCGTCAAAAACACTCTCGTGGTGATCCTGCTGGCGCTGGCCGTATCCTCGCTCATATCGTATTTTGCATCCAGGTGGTTCACAAGACCCATTGTAAGCCTTGCACATGCCTGCAAAGGGATAGGGAAAGGTGATTTCAGCGGGAAAATTCCTGCAATTGGCGGCATGGAGATGCAGGAACTTGCGGACTCGTTCAACCAGATGACGGAAAATCTCGGCAGCATGACCGTCTCAAGGGACATTTTCCAGAAGGAGAAGGACATGGCGCAGAACTATCTCGATATTACCGAAGTCATGCTTGTCGCACTCGACTGCCAGGGCAAGGTGTCCATGATAAACAGGAGGGGCTGCGAGATCCTTGGATATCCGGAATCCGACATAATCGGGAAGAGCTGGTTCGAATCCTTTCTGCCTGAGAATTTTAAACTTAATGCCGAGCAAAACTTCTCCAAGTTGCTCAGGAAGGAGACGGAGCATGTCAAGTATGTGGAGAATTCCATCTTGTCGAGGGGCGGCGAGGAAAAAATCATCGCATGGCACAATGCTGTTCTTTCGGACAAGGACGGGAATGCGATCGGAACCCTGAGCTCCGGCGAGGACATCACCAAGCGCAAGCGGGCGGAGGAATTGTTGCGGGAGACCAATCGCAAACTCGAAGCCGCCACGGAGCAGGCAGTGCAGGCCAATGCTGCCAAGAGCGACTTCCTTGCCAATATGAGCCATGAGATCCGCACACCCATGAACGGAGTCATCGGAATGACCGGGCTTCTGCTGGATACGGAACTCAGCTACGAGCAACGCAAGTATGCTGAGACACTGCGTGCCAGCGGAGAGTCACTGCTGACGATCATAAACGACATCCTGGATTTTTCAAAGATCGAGGCGGGTAAGCTAGAACTGGAAATTATGGACTTTGATCTGCGTGCCATATTGGATGATTTCGCCGCCTCCCTTGCACTGCAAGTCCAGAAGAAGGGGCTCGAATTCATCTGCGCCATTTCGCCGGACGTGCCGCCCCGCCTTTGTGGCGATCCCGGACGCCTGCGCCAGGTGCTAGTCAATATTGCGGGCAACGCGATCAAGTTTACACATAAAGGCGAGATCGCAGTGCTGGCAGGCCTGGTGTCGGAATCCGATGTGAAAGCCGTGATCCGCTTCTCCATCCGGGATACCGGCATTGGAATTCCGGCAGGCAAGCGGGACTGTCTGTTCCAGAAGTTCACGCAGGCGGACTCCTCGACTACGCGCAGGTATGGCGGAACCGGCCTCGGACTGGCCATTTCCAAGCAAATCGTTGAACTGATGGGCGGCGAGATTGGCGTTGAGAGCCCTTCCATGTCGCTCAGGACGGGCGAGGGCGGGCCAGGGTCGGAATTCTGGTTCACTGCGTGTTTCGCAAAACAGACCGGAGAAGGGGGACGTAACGTCATGCCATTGACAGATATTTGCGGGACACACATACTGGTGGTGGACGACAACGCCACAAACCGCGAGGTGCTGAAAGCTCAGCTCCGGTCCTGGGGCGTACGCTCGGAGGAAGTCCCGGATGGACCCAGTGCATTGCGGGAACTGCATAGGGCATTGAATGCAGGCGATCCATTCCGGGCGGCCATTCTCGACATGCAAATGCCAGACATGGACGGCATCACATTAGCCTGTTCCATCAAGGCCGATGCAAAATTGAAGGATATCTATATGGTGCTGCTGACCTCCATGGGCCAGTTGGGCGATGCCCGGAAAATAGCGGAGATTGGATTTTCCGCCTGCCTGAGCAAGCCTGTGCGCTCGTCGGATCTCTTTGACAGTCTGGCCGCTGTCCTGGCGGGTCAGAAAATGCGGCTGGCGGCGCCACTTTTCACACGCCAGGCGATACTCGAGATAAATCGTGGGATGACGGTTCGCATACTGCTAGCCGAAGACAACATCGTAAACCAGATGGTGGCAGTTGGCATTCTCAAGAAACTGGGATTGCGTGCGGATGCCGTGGCCAATGGCGCGGAAGCCGTCGATGCGCTTAAAACTATCCCATACGATCTGGTGCTGATGGATGTGCAGATGCCTGTAATGGACGGACTGGAGGCTACGCGCCGAATCCGCAATCCCCATTCCGCAGTGCTGAATCACCAGATCCCCATCATTGCAATGACTGCCGGTGTCATGCAGGAAGACAGGGATCGCTGTCTGAATGCGGGCATGAACGACTACGTCACCAAGCCGGTATCACCCCAGGCACTGGCGGAGGCACTGGAAGAATGGCTGCCAAAACCGGAGTGAGGAGGGCAGGGGGGGCACAAAAAGATATAAATCACATTCATATGTAATAGATTTATAGTCAATATGATATATACTATTAATGATATTGGCTTTAGTCTCTGGCATCCTTCCTGCTGTTACTAGACCCAATTGCACCGTTACGGTTAAGAATGGTGCCGTCCGGGCGCTGTCGCTGCAACATTACAATTAAGGAGAAATAGAAATGAAATGGAAAATGTTTTTTGCAGTCCTGTCAGTCATGTATGTCGTCTCATCGGTTCAGGCTCAGGAAAATGACCTGCCATATGGCGTAATGAGACCTGATGCGAAAACCCTCAAAAAATGGAATGAGAACTTTCTCCGGCAGCCACTTGCGGAAGTCTCTTCCACCCGTGCAAGCAAACGTGGGAATTTTTCACTTCTCGGCCACTTGAATTTTGATCCTGTCCTGCGCGATCAGGGGCGTACCGGGACCTGCTGGATATGGGCTGGCACAGGTTGCCTTTCCATCGCTCTTGATATCCAGAAGTCTGTCGCGTCAGAGCTCATGAACGGCCTTTCTGTCCAGTTTCTGGCATCGAACGAGGCGCTTGTTGGTGCCACCTACGAATCAGGCGGCGATATGCCGCAGATCATTGATTTTTACTCACGTGTCGGATATTCCATCGCCTGGACAAACACCAGCGCCGAATGGCAGGACGGTGACGGAGTACAGAATTGCCCGAGCTCATGGATCCACACCAATCCGCGCTATCCGATCAGCGCAATAAGCTTGTCGGCAGTTTCAACCACTGGCGTTGATCAGGCGACGGCCATAGCAAACATCAAAGACGCCCTGAACCAGGACAATCCGATATCTTTGGCATTTTATATGCCGACCGATAAGGACTGGCTTGGCTTTTCCACATTTTGGAGCAATGACCCCGAGACCACGATCATAAATCTGGATAAATATCCTGTCGCCCCCTGGGATAATGGCGCAGGACACGGTGTCGTGTGCGTCGGCTATAATGATGACGCACCGGAACTCGAAAACCAGTACTGGATAATCCTCAACAGCTGGGGAGATGCCGACGGGAAACGCCCGGACGGATGCTTCCGACTCTCGATGAATCTCGACTATTCAAAACAGCTCACCCAGGGAAGTTCAACTTTTTACGCCTACCAATGGAGCATATTCAATGTCAAATTTTCAGATGTCATGAACAAGCGTTTTGACAGCGTGTCATTCAATTTCAACAATGCCAGGACGGACGCGGACACGTGCACAATATCGAAATACACCTTCTCGGGTTCAGCTCCCACGGCCATATCGAATGCGGTTCTGCGCATGAACGGGTATGACATCACTTGCAATAGCAGCACCGGAACGTGGAGCGCAAATGGAAAAATCTTCAAATTCAAAAGCAAGCCCAATGGCGGTGCGAAGGTTGAGATTACAGTTGACGGCAATAAAAATTTCTGGAGCTCAAAGGTTACTAAAAGCGACATCAACAGATATGTGAACTATTACGATGCGCTTGATTTTGACCTTTCGACTTCTCCCAACGAATCGGCACCGGTGGTTCTCGGCAATTCATGCACCCTGATGTTTGACGATCTCTGCCCTAAAGCCTCCGGAAAGGCAAAGAAAAAATAAGGAAACAGTCTGCCGCAGAACTGCGTCCAGTAATAGGTTTGCGTGGCGGAATATCTGCGGGGGACTGAATATTTTCAACGGATTGTATTCCGGAAATGTTTCCTTCTCGCCTGGATGTCAGCACGCCAGACTGCCCATAGGATCCCAGGGAGGCAGGACGATAGGAGGCATCGCGAGCGCATTTTGAAGATGCTTCGGAAGCGCGTTCCTGCGGACTGATATCTCGAACATATACTCGTCAAACCATGAATCGTTCATGACAAAGAAACCCTTGCGTCCGCATTTTTCCTCTCCCCGTCTGTTTTCTACGCGCAAGCGCCTCGGGCGGCGGTTGACCACATCAACTCCGGTGAAGAGCATTGCATGCGACATGCAGGTCTGGTGATAGATCAGGCGGGCAGCCTTGTCCAGCGTGAACTTCAAACAGTTTAAAATCCGAGAATAACATGTAAACATGTAAATCCAAGGAGGGGAATATGTCTATTTTTTCGGGGTGGCGAATCTAGTTCCACATTTCGCCATTTCTGTGATTCTGACAACTTCGACGCCCTCGTCAATTGTGATCGGATAAGGTTTGCCCTTGCGGATTGCCTCGTAAAGCCCTTTCCATATATGGTGGACATCGCAGGCGGCCTTAGGCGCGACCGGAATGGTCTTTTCAACCCACTTGAGCACTTCCGGGTTGGCGAAACCACCGCTCGAAGGATTGCCAGCATATGCCTGGATTTTTATCAGCTTCTGCTTCGGGTCAATATATTTCATCGTGATCGTATTGCCCTGGCAAGTCAATGCGCCTTTGCTTCCGAAAATCACATATTCCGGCTGTGAAATGGCGGTGCCGCCGCTTATCTCAAGATCTACGATCCGTCCATTTTTCCCGGTGAGCACTATTTTGAAATGATCTTCGGCATCGCCTGCTGCGGCAATATTTTTCAAGTCGCTCCAGATTTTAGCGACCGGGGATTCCAGGAAGCGCAGTGCGTGGTCGATGATGTGCGGCCCCCAGTTGTTAAGCTGTCCGCCACCGCAACCCATGATTGTCTGCCAGTCGTTGCGGCGCTGATAGCTGTGACGGTGCAGTTTGACTTCATAAATATCACCTAGTACGCCGCTTGCAATTATTTCACGTATGTGATTGAACGGAGCCTCGTATCGGCGGTTATGTCTCAGATACAGTTTTCCTGGATATTTCTCGGAAGCCTTTTTCAGTTTTTTAGCGTCCGCATAAGTCAGTGCTATTGGCTTTTCCAGGGACACATACTTCCCGGCGGCAAGCGCCCTGAGGGCGTGGGCGGTATGGTCCGGAGAGCGGGTGGCTATGGATATCAATTCAACTTCAGCATCCTTCAGTAATTTTTGCGGGTCGCCGTAAAAACGGCAAGAGGGCAGTTCTTTTTTTGTCAAATTGATCCGCGTCTCCTCAATGTCACAGCCCGCGACGAGTTCAAACATCTCCGGGAAAAATGCAATCTCACGGATGTGCATCCCGTAACCGGCTCGCCCGAGACCCCATATGCCAACTTTAATCTTTTTCATTTATTCTCCTGTCTGGTTATGTTTTCTAAATTATATGATTATACTATATGCATGTTCTTTCACTTGTGAAATAGACATTTTGAGCAAAATACTGGACTATTTGATCATGAAATATTTTAAAGGCATAAGTTTCATATGTTGTGGAGACTGCCCGCAATATGCGTCGATCCAGAATCGCGTCTTTGACGGATACTATGGAATCCAATACAACCATGAAGGCCCCATGGATTTTGCCGTGAGAGACGATCCGCGCCGTCATGTCGAAGTCCCATGCGCCTTCATCAGCCAGCCCCGCCTGAAGTTCTACTATGGAGCCCCCCCGGGAAAAACCAGACATCATGTCTTTGTGTGCTTCAAAGGGCCGCGTGCGGACAAATTCATCAGGGACCGACTAATGGTGCTTGACCGCAGGCAGCCACTGATAAAAATCATAAATCCAGAACGATTCCTCTACACATTCCGCGAACTGATTGCAAAGGTAGGGAACAGTAATCATCAGGGGGATTATGACCGCGCTGTGCTATTGCTTGAGGACCTCCTCCTGCAGATGCATGAACAGCCCATGGACAAGCCGGAAATCAACAGCTATTTTATGCCAGGACTGAAAAAACTGAAGAATGCGCTGATGCAAGACCCGCAGTTAAAATGGGATTTCATGAGAGAGTCTTCATCTCTTGGAATATCCTATCCGCACTTCCGCCGTATTTTTCGGCAATATACCGGTATCTCTCCTATGAATTACCTGATCAAGTGCCGATTGCAGGTCGCGGAACGGCTGCTGCTATATTCCGGAGACCAGATCCGCTCAATCTCGGAAAAATGCGGCATTGCCGACGAATTTTATTTTTCCAGGCTGTTCAAGAAATATTACAAGTTGTCTCCCAATACCTACAGGAAGGAATTCAAAAGCCTGCATTAGCACTTGAACTGTTTTTCCTTTAGCCCTCGCAAAGCGTCTCTGTTATTGCATTAGCTGCAGCCACGGCTACCTGTCCTACGAAGCCTTGGTATAGTAGGATTTTGGCCGTGGTCGCCCCCAGCATCCGCCTACGCAAAGAAGCTACATGGCGAGATATGTGGGGGCGGCTACAGTACTATTTGTCTTTAATCTGGTCAAATCCTGTGATGCGGCTGCCGCTGAATTTTGCGCGATAAAGCAAATCCGAGCTCGTGTCCTTGAATATGACTTCATCCCTTCCGTCCCCGTCCGAATCGGATGATTGGATGAACTCGAAGTTTTTCAGTGCGAGCCTCTGTCCTTTCGGTGCCATATCCCATCCGACAATTCCTCTGTCTATGCGGATTTCGCAGTTCTGTGAATTGAACCAGACGATTTCGGAGGTACCGTCGCCATCGAAATCTCCAGTGGCGACCACCATCACCGATTTGTCGAGTCCGTGCCAGAGGAGACGTTTCTTGCCTGTAAGCGGGCTGTAAATCCAGAACGGTCCTGAATCCGCGCCACTTCTCGATATTACCTCCGAGGCTCCGTCGCCGTCGAAATCTCCGGAACCTATTATCTGGCAGGGGGCCACAGGATCAAGTAGCAGAGAACCCATTTCACTGCCTTTCAAACTGTCGCTTCCCGAAGCGAAATGTCTTCCGTCGTCGGCTGTCCACAGGGAGTCGCTTTTTCCGTCGCCATCGAAGTCGTCTCTTGGCACGATTTGCCTGGCGTGGAAGACTAGTTCGACATCCGTGGCATCATTAACTTCCTTTGTGCCGGGACGGAACTTGAATCCATCAAACGATGGAGCAACCACGTATTTGTCCTGCGGGACTCTTGTGAATTTGAAATTGCCATTGGCATCGGTCTGAACCATGCCAAGAACTCCACTTCTCATATGCAGGCGGACAATTGCGGTCTTGGATGCTGGAAGATCTTCGACCCGCCCGGTAATATTGATAAAAGTGTTGGTCGCGGATTTTTTGATCGTGAAATTAACGTCTTCGATGTCTTTGTTGGTCATTTTTTTGCTTATTGAAACCGGGTCGAACACAAATCCTGTTTTCGAAGGAGTGAAGGTATATGTCGCCGGTGTGAGCATGAAGGAGAATTTTCCGTCCTTGTCGGTCATCGCGGACTGATCAGCTCCGTTAGGCGACTTCACTGTTATTTTCACGCCGTCGGCATCGCTTTGCGTCACCTGCCCCTTGGCGGCGAAGACGGAGACAGGATCCGCGTTGAAAATAAGATTGGGATATTTGTCGTAGCCCATGGATGAAGTCAGATCGAAAGTGTAGCTCTTGTCCTTGTCTTTCGAAGATTCGAACTGATATGCGGAATATGATGGAGTGATGGTGTAGTTCCCGGTGTCGAGGGCATCGAACTGGAACGTCCCGTCCCTTTCACTCGTGAAAGTCACTCTCTTGTAACCACTCTTGTCATTTTTCACAAGGGTGACCATCGCTCCGCCGAAAGGTTCCCATGAGGCGCCATTCTTGCTGCGGATTTTCCCGAATGCCAGATTCTTCGCATTCTCCGAGGAAGTCGTGTTGAAATCAACACCTGAAATGTCCTTGTCCACAATCTCAAGCTCCCTGCTGACCGGGGTGAAAGTTTTTTTGTTGAAACTCGGGACAAGCGTATATTTCCCCGGGCGCAAACCGGTGATTTTATACATTCCCAGCTCCTTGTCCTCCATGTATACCAGTCTGCTGAATTTTTCGCCGATTACTGCAATTGCGGCACCGGATGTCTTGTTTCCCTGTCCATCGGTAAGCCCTAGAATGTTCCCGGAAATGTCGTAGGAATATCTTGCCACAATGGTCCGATTTGTCTTTATGGGAAGAGCGGATAGTACGGGATTTGTCGGATCTATGAATCCAGAGGAATCGCCCTGGCTGTCGGTCCATTTTGCGAACTTCGCAGAGCCGAACTGCGCTGGCGCGGAAACGGTCACTGTCTCTCCCGTCTTGAAGATTCTCGAGAATGGAGCACGTCCGGAACCGTATCCATTCTGGTCGATCTTGTCGAAGAGAATGGTGGGGGAAATTCCTTCGTCTGACTTCACGATAAGCTCGGAAATGGAAGAATCCTGTTTGAGCATCGAATATTTGATATTAACTTTGAGGCTCTTGATGCTGAAGCTGTCTTCCGAGTCGGATGGTGCACCTTTCATGGCTGTTCTGCCGGATCCCTCGCCTCTGAGGGATTTGCTTTCCTTGTTCTCCATGGATTTTTTGATGTTTATCGTGGCATTCGCTGAGGGCCAGCAAAATATCGGCATTTCCGCATCAGTGACTGCAAGCTTCTTGTCGGTAAGTATGGTCTTAAGCAGAGACGCCTCGGCCACGCTTGGGACAATTTGAGTGATACTTTTCGTCGTATATGTGTATTTGCCGCCCCAAACTATCTTATTGTCGCCCGAAGTGGAATTGTAGTGTCGGAAACGATAGGCGTTGCCCTTTGCCGTGCTGAGGTCGGAAACGCCGTCATGAGTGAAGAACACTGAGAAGTTGGCGTTCTTGGTCGAAGGCGCCCATGGCGCGAGCCCGACATTCATCTCGGTCACTTCGATACTTCTGATGCGCAGTCCCTGTTCGCTGCCGAACAATCCGGTTTTTTGAAAATTGATCTCGAGTGTTTCGCCCCGGTTTAGGGCATCGAGCTGGTTCGGGTGGAACTCATAGGTGGTTTCGGTATCGCTTTCGCTCGATTTGCGCATGTTTATGATTTCATCGTAGAGTTGAGCGCACATCTTCCAGATCACATCGGAATAGAGAGTCTTGAGCTGTTTGAACTGACCTTCATTGAGTGTGGAGCCGGCATTGTCAACCTCGACGAGTTTGATGATGCTGTTCTTGAGATCGCTCAGATCGAGCGGGGTGGTATATTCCTTGAGCATGCGGTATTCGTAGGCCTTCTTCATGTAGTAATGATATTTGATGAGGTTGTCCTCCGCCCGCTTCGAGAGTTCGTCGAGATAGCTGTCAAGTCTCGGGTCAATCGCACCCTGCCGCAGCAGGACTTGATTCTGGATGCTGTCTATGGCGTTCAGGGATGCGGTCATCTGGTTCGTGTAGAATGCGACGCTGGCACAAGCCTGGGCGATTTGTGCGGCGACATCCTTCTTCTTTTCCACCAGCTTGGCAACTTTATCTCCAAGTTCCCTGAATTCAGGGGTTTGCTCCTGCAGCTTTTTGATTTCAGCCTGGACTTCCGGATCGCTGACGGCGTTCTGGCCGGTCGCGCTGGCCAGGGATTTTATCGAATTTGCAAGACCACCACCGGCGGTCGCAATCCCGTTGAGGTGTTCGCCAATAGGATCCTTGTCCCTGTATTTATTTTCCCATGCTATCCAGTTGTCATCTCCCTGTTCCGGCCCGTTGGAATAATATTTCTTTATTTCTCCACTTTTGAACTTACTTACCAGGCTGCTGTTCCAACCCTTGACTCCAGCCTTGTTGAATGCCTTGCCGAGGCCGCCAAGACCTGCGGTTACAGCGCCAGCCGCATCGCCGTTGACTGCGCTCGAAACCACATCTCCCAGAGTGCCGCCAATCTGTCCGAGCATTGGCTGCCCCACGGGGATTATGGAGCAAATTGTGCCGAGCACCTTGAAGACTGTGCTGAGTATCCGCTTGTTCTTGACAGTTTCCGCGGCCTGCCTCTGTAATTCACTGTTTAGAGCGGCCAAGCTGGATCTTGTCTGCGCCTCGAGATTGTCAGTATCGTTCGCCTCTCTTTGGAGCTGCGGCATTATCTTGTCAAGTTCCTCGAGTTTATTGAGTGACTCCTTGACTTTTTCTCCGGTTTTGTTCCTGAGACGCCACAGGCCAGCGAGTTTGCTCTGATTATTTGCCGAAGTCTTTTTCAGCCAGTATGTCAGGTACATGGTGTCTATCGAGTGGTCTATCTGCTGGCTGAAGGCCACGATGCTCAGTTCGAAGGAAATCATGGGTGTCCAGCCCGCGGGATTGCCGTAGTAGTCAAGTCCGTTGCCGATATTTGAAAGAACGGACTGGAACTCGCCTGACTGCTGGGTTATCTCAGTTTTCGCCTGGTTTTCAAGTTTCTGCTCTTCTCTCTTTTTAAGTTCAGTGTCGAATGACGGGGAATAATATTGGAACCAGACATCCTCCTCGATGGCCTTCTGCGTGTATCCCGCCCAGCGGTCGGCCAGAGTTTTCGCATAGTCAATCTTTCCGTTCAGACATGCGGCTTTGATATATTTCATCGCCTGTGCCGCCGAAAGGGGATGTATCCAGGCCATCGTCTTGGCTTTATTCAACATGTACTTCTGCCCACTTTTTCCCGGATTCGCAGGACTGGGAACGTCTGAATCTGCCCCGGGTGTCGATTCGTGTATTCCAGTGATATTACTGTAGTCATCGTAGTACGCAGGGGCCCGCCTGCCAAGACGTCTGGATAATTTAGTGCCTTTATAGAAAAAAACACAATTACCCAAGAAGAACCCTGATTCAGTTCCTCCTTCCATGGCGAAAGCCGGATTTGGATTTCCGCATGCTCCGCCCTTCGGCAACGGTGTCTGAACAGCGCCGGCGGCACCCCCTGATAATCCGACGATTGAATTGATTGACGGGTAGCTCGACTCGATGTTTCCCCCTACGCCCCCATGTCCGCCAGCACCGGCATTTCTCGCCTTTGTCCCGTTGCCGGGCTGCCACTTTTCGAACTCAAATTTATCGTTGACTGCTCCACATGCCTTCCAGCCACCGATGCCTGGTTTGAAGAGTGCAGCAGTGGTATGTTCCTTAAGATATTTGTCAATAGCAACGTAGTAGGGACCGTTTTCCGGGACGACAAGGTAAATCCCATATTTTAACCCATTGAGATTCGCGCGAAGAAATGGATTGCTCGCATAGGCGTAGACATAGGGTTTGCTCGGCCAGTCCCAGACCTTATTGGTACTATTCTTGGCCATCGTATCCCGTGATTCCCCGTCCATACCGTTTGCGCCACGCCCGCCTTCCTGTCCCGCGGAACCTAAAGATGAAAACAATGTTTTCCCAGAGGAGCTCGGTGTTATACTGCTGACGAAAAGGCTGATATTGCCGCCGGTTTCGCCATCGTGGCCTTTCTGTGCCTCGGCGCCTGAACTACAATCAGCGGCGCGGATTGAAAATGGCAGCGGGGTGGTGTCAATGACAGCACCGTTCTCGAAAACAAGTTCCTTGGCGAAAAGCAGCAAGTTTGTCTTCGGGAAGGATGCATTACTTCTCACTATGATTTTTTCGGCGGCGATAGTAAGCTTCTTAAGGTCGACGTTGAGATCGGTCTGCCCCTCCTTGTAAGAACAGAATTTCTCATAAATACCATTGTCATGCCCCTTCTGGATTACAATTGTGAGGCCGGAGACGGTGGCCGTCCGGGGCTTCCGGTTCGTGGTATTGAAGAATTCCTCGACATCGGACTTGCTTTCCGTTACGAGTATGTAATCCTTGGATTCGGTGTCCGGTGCCGGAAATGACGAGCTGACAGTGTTGAAGCATTTGACATCATCCGGAATTTTCATTGTCGGAAGAATCAGAAAGCTCTGGGTTTCGAAAAGTTCGTTGGCGGTCGCCTTTACATTCACTTCGATCGTGGTATTAGAGGTTGCTGCAGGGATATATTTGAAAAGTCCATTGGCGCTTATCGTGCAGCCTACTGGTGCATTTTCGAGTGAAAATGCAGGAGATGTAAGCAGAGATGATCTTATTTCGAGCTGAAACGCCTTTGGAGCCGCTGGATCGAAATAATGGATCTGATCAGGAATCGAACCAATATAAACTGCCGGCACCTTGTCCTGGGCGCTGGTGTTGAAAACAAGACAAAGTGAGATTAGCGCAAAAAACGCCGCAATGTGATTCCTGAAAAACGTATTCGTGCAGATTGAAGGAAGTGAGAGATTTTTCATGTTTCTCTCCCTACTTCATCAGTTTTATGTTGATTCCGCTTATTGCTCCCTGGCTGTCCGCTGTCATGTTCGTCACCTCCCAGGTCTGTGCCTTCTGAACGCCCACTGGCGCGATGGAAAGGTAATAGCCATTGGCACTGAATTCCTTGAGCTTCTTCGACAGTTTAAGGTCGTATATTTGAACGGTGAGGGTCTGTTTATTCTCCGCATCGGGAACTGAGCTCGTCGAAATAATCAGATCACCACCCAGGAGTTCGGCACTTATCTGAGTGTCAAACTGGAGCTGGCCGACCTTCTCAAAACCTTTTTTCGCGAGCTTACAGCTGGTCAGGCAATATTTACCGCCCACGCTGGTCATGAAAAATGCATGATTCTTCCCATAGGCCAGAAGTTGCGGGATTGCGATTTCGTTTTGAAGATCGACTGTGCCTGTGACAATTGTCTTGGAATCCTTGCCGAGGACTGTCATGGTTGTTACGCCGAGATAGGCGCCGTCCACGTTCGAGAGAAGGTAGTCGACGACGAGCAGTGTCTTATTGTCGCAGGCCATGTCTGCAACAGGCATTTCTCCAAGAACGAGATTCCATTCCGCGATTACACGCGAAGCGTTTGTGGCATCTTTACTTTCCGCAGGCGCATCCCAGGGGAAACAGATCAATCCGGCAATGGATGCAGCAGCCGCGAATTTCTGGAACATTTTCCTGTGCTGCACAATCCCTTCGCAATGTATCATCCGGTCAACAACTCCGAGCAAGCTTGAGCATCCGACTGTTTTTTCAGTTGCCATTTTCTTACCTCTTTTTTTGCTGGTTGAGTTTTATTCTTTCAACCTTAACTGTAACGCGCAATGAGGCCTAGTACAAGCAGGAGGGATGCCCAAAGACTGAGACGATATTTTATAATTTCTTTAACATCTTAATGATTAATATGTTAGATATAAAATAAAACATGAAATTAATCTGAATAAATTTATGCCCTAGACAATCTCGGCGGAAGCCTCTCCGCACGAGATCATCTGCTGGAATCACATTTCAAACTCCAAATTTCGCAATTCTGAAACTTTCTCGCGTTTTTTTACAAGGCTTTCCTTATGGGATTTGCTTTTTGTCTTTGAAGGTATATTTTCCACGTGTGATGCCCGGGTAGCTCAGGGGATAGAGCAGCAGTTTCCTAAACTGTTGGTCGGAGGTTCGATTCCTCTCCCGGGTACCATTCTTTAAAGTCCGGATTTATCAACGATGTTGTTTCAATTCTCGCTCTGTGAGCGACTGGCTCCACTGCCGCCGGAGGCAGGCAGTGCTTGCCCTGCACCTTTAGATGCTAACGCATTCTCCATCAATATTCTTATCGGAATCACCATCATCCGAGCTCGAATGAAGTGACCCCGAAGATCTTGTCCAATGGCAGTTCCGGAGTTGCGCCAAGATACATCCTTGCAGTGGAAAAAACCTCTGTCATCCGGTATTTCACGGCAAGGGCAAGCGCGTCTTTGTTCGGTTCCGGCAGATCGAGGTAGAACGGATCTCCTTCAGGGGCGAAATTCGCAAGCCCAAGCAGAATCCTCTCAGATATTTCAGATGAATCCGCGAAGAGCGGACCTATTTTATAACCCCTCTCGCATTTTCTTATCACTCCATAGCCTGAAAGATGATTTTCCGCATCAAATGTCCCCAGGGCAAGGCTTTGTGGCTGTGATATCCATTTTTTAAGGAAGCTTGCCCTTTGGGCCGGAAAATGAAGATTGTCGTATCTGCACACCTCCCGGAATGGAACTTGGGAAAGCGGAACCAAGCCGCCATTTGCTTCCGGAGTTTTGCTGGCAATTCCTTCGTGTCGAATATTCCTGTATGCCATATTGAAACCGAAGTGTTCGTAGCTTTTCACTTTCTTGAGAACCCCGTCCTGGCCGATGCGGCGGCTGCCAAGATAGTTTAACGCAGCCCTGCCAAGCTCAACCCCTATGTGA
This sequence comes from uncultured Lentisphaerota bacterium, assembly GCA_903872565.1. GTDB lineage: Bacteria > Verrucomicrobiota > Lentisphaeria > Victivallales > GWF2-50-93 > CAIQLG01. Next base: position 79,731 of record CAIQLG010000012.1, read on the forward strand.
TGTCCCCTGAGATCATTCCTGACAATGAAGAATCCGATGAACCCAAAGTCTTCATCATAGGCGACCGCCGAGATGCAGCCGAGAGGAGTCTCCCCTTCGAAAGCCATGAAAAAACCATGGGGATCAGCGGAATAAAAACATTCTGCATCGCTGATTCCCGGGTTCCAGCCTTCCACCCCGGCCCAGGCTACCGCACACCTCAGATCGGAAATTGTCATCTCCCTGATTTCAAACGACATAAAAATGCCTATTGCTTTCCCATTTTCGCCTTGACTTTTACTGATATGCTCCAAAGCGTCTGCGATCCGGCATAGCGGACAACGTTGTCGTCCTTGCCAGAGACTGTGAATCCGACCGGAATGCTCTCCAATGGATTGATGCTCGCGCAGTCGCCGCCGTAGGTCAGAGACCAGGCGCACTTTGAATTGACCTTGAATCTGATTGCCGGCGAGACACCTGCTTTTGTTTTGTAGACATATGAACCACCCTGCTTGACAGGTTCGAAAGAGATAGGGATGCCGCCGACATTCAAATCAATCCGACTGCCCTCAAGCGAAGCCATGCTCAAACCGCCAGCCACCGCTTTGCTAATCACAATGCTGTCTTTCGCGTGATTGGCGGAATTTGTCTTTCCATTTGCCGAAAACACGTTAAAATCCCCGGACGCAGTTTTCTCTCTGTAATCCCACGACATGTCACCGGCGTAGGAAACCACTGCACGTACCGGGAACTCGGCAAGGTTCAGGACAATCGGACTCTCTCCTGAAAAGTTAACGAACAGATTAAGACCTGTCCTCTTGATGCTGGCTCTCCATTCATTCGTGTTGAAGTCTAGCACGAGAGCTATAGACGGCACGCTGCCGTTTGACGTATATGTGTGGACGCCGGAGTCTGAAGTCCATTTCCCAAGATCCGTATGAATCGCGAAATATTTGTCCTGCAGACGGAGCGTGCCCGTCTTGTTTGCCACGAAACGATTTTCCGTCAGACCTCCAAGACCCGCATCGCCGATAACAATCTTGTCCGAGTTTGCGGCACCGGAGTTCATTTTGACTGAAATGGCTCCGAGAGTCGAGTCCACCGGTTTTGTGTAGATACAGCCCATTAGCCGCAGACGCTCCTGGGCGAAATCGTTGACCTCGGCGCGCATGGCCTCTCCCTTGTTGCGCCCGAGCCCCATCACGTAGCCGAGGGTGTCGGAAGAAGCGGAGACGACCAGCTTGGTCATCCAGGATGCGAGCAGGGCGCTGTCTTTCCGGGCAAGCGTCAAGGTCAAGGGAGTCAAACGCATGAATGCTGGTATCAGGAGAGATATGTCATCCTTGTTGACATTCACTATTTCGTAGTCACCTAGGCGTGCAATCCATGCGGCTGGAAGTTCGACCGGGACATAGCGGCAGCCAAGGAGCGCGGACTCCGCGACCTTCCAGGTAGGATCAATATAATGCTGCATGATGGCAAGATATCCCTGCGCCGCTTTGAATTCGAGTTGAATGTCCTGCGAGTCAGCCTTCGAGAACCAGCCGTTGGCGCGCGGAACCATGATCGTTGACGACGGAGACTCCGTGTCCGCCCCACTGATCCACTCGAGACTTCCAGGTTTTGCGTTGATGATGTCGTAGCCGGAACGTTTCACATAAATGCCGGCAAGCGCATCCAGTGTCTCCTGCGGCACTGTGACTGTCTCGGAAAATGAAGGAACATAGGGATCTGGCGGCTGAAGCCCCGATTTCGCGGCGACCGCGAGACGGAGACATTTTATGACCGCCTCTGTGGAAAGCCCTGATTGCGAGTTGTTGCTGGCGAAAGCCGCAAGTCCTTGGTCGACAAGGATTATGAGCTGGGAGCTGAAATAGACCGTGCCTCCATCGTGCCAGCAGAGTTTGCCTGCATACGACAGTGCTGGATGCGAAAGAAGCCATGAGAGGCCGTTGTTGTAGGTGTCGAATGGACAGCCGCCGTTCTGGACGGTCAGCATCTCCCCGAGAGTTTCGCTTTTTATGACATTTCCCGCCGGTGTCGCACCGCTCGCAAGAACCATCTTGGCATATTTCGCCATGTCGTTGGCGGTCGAGGTGATGGAGCCCGCAGTGCTCATGCTGCAGTACTCCTGCGGAAAAAGTATCCCGGAAATGTAGGGTTTTGAGAGCCTCTTTTTCAGTTGAGCGTCAGAGTAGTAGCTCAGAGAGAACGAGGAATCATTCATCCCCATGACATCAAACAGTTTCGCCCGGGCGTAGCTGTCATAGTCGGTGCCGGCGACACTCGCGACGAGTTCGGAGAGAATGGCGAACCCGCTGTTGTTGTAGGCGAATACAAAATTGACGGGTGCGGCGCTATCTTCCGTCTTGAGCCAGCCTAAAAGCCAATTTGTGAAATCAGACGTGGACGACGGCACGCTCGTGAATCCGCCATTGAAGATGTCGCCCGGAATCCCCGAGTGGTGGTCGAGTATTGTGCGAAGTGTTATGATGGAGCCGGGAAATCGCTGGGTTATGCTGAAGGCCGGAAAGACTTTTTCTACGGGATCGTCAATGCTGAGACTGTTCTGCTCCGCCAATTGCATTACAGATGTCGCCGCAAAGGTTTTCGATATGGATCCGATCATGAAAAGGGTGTCTGCCGTAGCTTTCACTTTCCTCTTTTTGTCGGCATAACCGAAGCCCTCCGTCCAGACGACATCCTGGCCATCAACGAGGGTGAAACACATTCCGGTGACACCGTCAGCCTGCATCCGGGTATCGATAAATGTCCGCATCTCCCCGATGACAGCCGAGTAGTCGGTCGCTGCAGTTTTCAGGCAAAGTATCAAACATAATAATGCCAGCCGGTATTTCATAGTCAAACACTCCTTTGTCTTATGCCCAGAAATATATGAGTCAGGTTACCTTTTCCCGCATATCATACACTGTCATATCATAATATTCCAACGCATGCAGACTCTTTCAGTCCCACGCCGATCTCGGGTTCCAGCGCAATCTGCTGCTGCCAAAATGATTTTTAAAACTGATCCGCGAAAGAAGAAAGGAGGCAAGAGTTGAATAAGATAAAACACGTTTTAGATGCTTCGGCAGTTCTTGCCGAAAATCTCTCAGTGCCAGCTATAACATGTGACTCTTTGTGGGCAAAACTTTGAATCACTCGGAGGAATTCATTTGATTATTTCCCCGTAGTGGCATAGGCCTCCGGCCTGTGTCTTTCCCGTAGTAGCATAGGCCTCCGGCCTGTGTCTTTCTTCTTGAAGTAACATAATCGTCACGATTGCTGGCAAAGTTCTTTGACATATTTTTTACCCTGCAAAAAATATAGAATTTATCCGTCTCGGATAAATTGTGAGTTCTTTTTTACGGCGTAGGTGTTCAGCAATTCACGTCCTTTTCTGAAAGCAAAATCTTGAAATACACTTTTTTGATGATATGTCAAAAAGAGTCAGAATAAATAAGTTCCAACCTTCACTTGACATTTACACAACAACAGCCTACCGTCCTACATATTGCCTCAGGCATTGTATTTTAGACAGAATGAGTGGATAAACTGGATCTTAATAATATTCGTCGATTTTAAAACATCCTGATAATCCTGTAAATCCTGTCAAAACGGTATTAAGTTTCCGCCACGGCGGAGCATATTCTTTGACATAAATTTTAAGTCCGCTTCGGCGGATTAAAAATTTTCAGTTCAAATCCAAACAAACCATTTCCCAAAACAACAGAGGTAATTGCAAAAGTACCTTAAGCCGATGCAAAAGTAACGGAGGGCGGGTTTTCTTACCCGCCAACAGAGAGAGAATCGCGGGTTGGAAAACCCGCGCTCCTTTAAAATTCGACTTTTGCAATCGACTCAACAGGATTAGCCTCTTACGGCTGATCATGGGATTTTTAGTAGGCCCGGTCTCGATGAGACCGGGCATGTCTGGTTTCATCCTACTTCGTTCTTCCTACTTCGTTCTGCGAACTACGAAGGACTGGTCGAAACCAGACCTACTTTTGCGGGGAACGCCGACCGTCTGGTCGGCAGCCAAGCAGACGCTTGGCGATCCCAGGAAAGGCCAAGGCTTTTTTACCGTAGAAAAGATTTCAGATTTTTCTTATTTCACAATATACAAAATTCAAGCATAAAAAGGATAGGTAGAGCATGAATTCGAAGAGGCTTAAATTATTGGCAGGATTCTTCCTGGTGTTTATTCTTTCTGCGGCAACGCAGGCTGCATCGTATTACCGGACAAATGACTCCACGGGAGTCGTCTGGAACTGGAGCGATGCCGCGAAATGGCAGGTGTCGCCGGACGGCTCGACAGACTGGACTACCGCATCTGAATCGCCCAATGCGGAGAACAGCGCCGGCATCGAGATCCTCGGCGGAGCCAATATCCTAGTTGACATCTCCGATTCAAGCGGCCAGGCCGCCGTGGCCTCAGGCGGCACAGTGAAAATA
>CAIQLG010000013.1 GCA_903872565.1 uncultured Lentisphaerota bacterium
AAATTATTCCGCTTCCTGACGGCGCGGAGATGATAAGCGAGGTGTCGAAACGGCAACGTTATGCACTAAACCTTCTTGGAATTCCTGCAGAAATTTTTCTTTCCAAAAAACCTAGCGGCAAAAAAAAATCAATTTAGGTTTGAAAGGAAGGTGATTCCATGGGAATACCATACCTTGACTGGATTGACCGCTGGATGCTTGCGTCCGACCACCTGGATCGCCTTGATTCCGACAAACGTCGCGTCGGTGCGACAGGAATGCATGTCCTCGGCTTTGTCTATGTAGACCATACCTGCGGAATCAGCATGCAGATCGAGAGCTTCTGTAGTTTGGATCCGGATGGAACGGTGCATCTGACGGGTGGACCTCCCCAGCACAACTCGGTGCTGCTGTTGCGGTATGACATGCTTGGGGATATGGAACCTGTTCCTCTGGGCAATGATGAGCGTCGCAGACTTGGACTGCCGGAATATCCTAAGTGGCTGTCAAGTTATCGTCACGAAGGAGCGGAACCATTGCGCCGCATGGCCCTGTTGAATCCATTGCGGGCGGAAGGTTATCCTGACGACATCAAATTTGTTATCCCTGAAGACTCTGGACGCTCTGGTGAAGTGATATGGGGGCGTCTTGAAAATTCAATCGGCGGGGACTACTTTGAGTGCAAACTGCTCAATGAGCCAAGCCAGGACTTTGGATTTCATCTTGGAGAACGTGTTCTGGTCAGGGTGAAGGAGGTACCCGAAGGAGTGTCAGCAGTGTGCCTGGGGCCGTTGTCCAAGTTTATTGAAGAAGTGTAAAACAGAAGGAGGGGAAATACAATGAATCTTGAATTCACATGTCCGTCTTGCGGTGCTGTGGTGGTAGCTGATGTCGAAGGTGAAACGGATCTTGTCTGCACGGCATGCGGCAATGTCTTTACAATTTCCGCATTATCCATCAGAGCAGCGGTGGACAATAAGCTCCTCGATCCCGCCGACCCAGGTGGCTTCTTCGCGAACTTCCCGCCGGAGGATGACAATCCGTGATGAAAAGAAATTAATATAATGAACTATCCCCATATGAAAACACAGTCCCGAACTCAAATAAGTGCGGCTTGACAGGAATAAAAAATCTGCTACTGTAGCCCCGCTCAAAGTAGGAGAAAAAAGGAGGCCAATGAAAACAAATAAAAAGAAACCTGAAGCCGAGGAGCGGGTGTCCATGGAGGGCACCGCATCCCAGTTCAGTCTGATAGTTCGTGCGCTGGATTTCTACTGCCGGATGCTCGCCGGCCAGTGGGGAGAACTGGATTCAATTTTCAGGATGAACTATGACAAGGTAAACTACGATCAGGTCAACAATGTGCGCAGAATACTGGACAGCCTGAAGGGCATGCTGCTGCCGCATTTCACGGACATCTATGGGTTCGGCATAACGGATCCCAGGCTGCCGATGGACGCGAAACGGGCGTACGAGATCCAGAAGTGGATACAGAACCATCTGGTCCGGAACGTCAAGGATTCGTACTGCGCCGGCGACCCTCCATTCAGGGTGACCAAACAGGAGCAGGTGCACATGTCGGAAGCCAGGCAGGACGACCTCGTGTTACGTAGAATGTCCAGGACGGCCCATTCGCTGACTCTGATGCTGGAGCAGATGGGGATCGCCGTAGAGATATGCAAGGTGTGCGGCAGCGCACACTCGAAAGGAGAAAAGCATGAATGCTGGGGGGCGGATAATAAAGATAAGAAAAACAAAAAGGTACCGACAGTGTGAACCACTGCGGAGCATGCGCAATGTCGTACGCATTGTTCATGCTGCTGGCTGTAGCGGTGTCGAATAAGAAGGCTATGCGAAAAGTAATTCCAATGGGTAAACAGGCTACGAAATAACCAGGCATTTAGGAAAAAGAAGAAAATGCACCGATCGGTAATATTTCATATGTTTACATGGCAAAATGCCAAATAAGTTACCGATCGGTAATTTATTCCTTGACTTGCTTTAAAATCCGTGTAATGTTACCGATAAGGAACTATTGAGGAACTATGAAAATCATAAACTCAGAAAATATCGGAACGGCAGTCCGTCTCAGGCGCAAACAGTTGAAAGTCACCCAGAGTGAACTGGCGATGACTTGCGGTACCGGCTTGCGTTTCATCATCGATCTGGAGAAGGGCAAGCCCACATGCCAGATAGGCAAGACACTTCAGGTGCTTCAAGCCTTGGGGCTGATCATCGAGACTGGATGCATCGGCGGCGATGAGACCGGGGGAAAGAAGATATGAGGCGTCTAAACGTCTATTTGAACGCCGAACCTGTAGGAACCCTCGAGCAGGATAACAACGGCCTGCTCAAATTCCGCTACGGGATGGAGTGGTTGAACAGGCCGGATGCAACGCCATTGTCACGGTCATTGCCGCTGCAGAGCGAACCTTTCCGTGGAAAGCGTGCCCGCCCTTTTTTTGCCGGCATCCTTCCTGAAGAGGAACCCAGGCGAAAGATTGCAGCCATTCTCGGAATCAGCGAACGCAACGATTTCGCCATGCTGGAACGTATCGGCGGCGAATGCGCAGGAGCTGTCAGCCTGCTACCTGAAAACATGCCACCTCCCGCTCCCGACAAACTTTCCGTGCGCAATCTGAATGAGAAGGAACTTCAGGAGATAATCACCAGTCTGCCCCGTCGTCCCCTGATGGCGGGCCAGGACGGGCTGCGTCTCTCGCTGGCCGGAGCGCAGGACAAGCTCCCGGTTCTGATGCGCGGATCGAGCATCGCGTTGCCTTTGGACAATACGCCGAGCACGCACATCATCAAGCCGGAACCGGAGCGGCTCCCCGGACTGGTCGCCAATGAAGCCTATTGCATGACATTGGCGAAGAAGGTAGGACTGAACGCCCCCCTCGTAGCAATACGTCCGGTCGGCGGCAAGCCGTGCATCGTCGTTCAGCGCTATGACCGGATAATTAGTCAGGAAGGCACAGTTACGCGGGTTCACCAGGAAGACTTCTGCCAGGCACTTGGGTTTCCACCTGATCGGAAATACCAGCAGGAGGGCGGGCCTCTCGTCCGGGACTGCATTGAGATGTTGCGCGATTGGTCCACCACCCCCGTGCTGGATATCCGGGACTTTCTTGACGGACTGATCTTCAATGTCCTAATCGGAAACGCGGATGCCCACGGCAAGAACTATTCGCTGCTTTACAGTGGAGGCGGGCGGCGGCTCGCCCCCTTCTATGACCTGGTCTGCACGCTGGCATGGCCTGAACTTTCGAAGACCCCGGCGATGAAGATCGGCAAGAGCGATTCCATAAAGACGATCACTGCCGCCAATTGGCGGAAGATGACGCAGGAAACCCGCTTGGGCTGGCCAATGGTAAGAGAACGAATAATGGAACTAAGTCAGAAAACTCTCGATCTCCTGCGGGAATCACAAATGATAAACACGGCCGGCGGTGATGCCATGTGTGGACGCGTGGCCGCCATAATAGAGGAACGCGCCTCATCAATGCTGCGAATAGTTTAGCCAATATTGAATGGTATTCATATGTAAGTTGAGGATACTGGAGGCACATCGGTTTTTCTCGGGCAGTTCAGTCTGCCGTTATTACTGTTTCGACATACTCGGCTGAGTCAGTTCCTGGCGGGAAGCCCTTCGGCTGTTTGCCACTATCCATTCGTCAACCTCCGTCGGTTTGAAAATTATCCTGCTGCCAACATTATGGCACGGGAGCCCCTTTTTCCGGAGATGCCACAAGTGAACTCTGCTGATGTTGCCGATATATTTCATTGTGTCATTTACGGAAAGATAGCCCGCAACTTCCGCTTTCCGGACATCCCTCCCCATTAGCACGCGGAGCGCCATATCGAGTTTTTCCTCTGGGACATCCGCTTCAAACGCCGTTTTCAATAATAGTTCTCTTTTGTTCATAACCTGTTCCTTTCTGTTTAAATGATTGTTCTACCCGATGCACCTCCAGCGATAGAGAATACTATTTCTTGTCGTATTTTTCTTGCTTCACTGCTTTTTTGGCGAATATTTCCTGATACTGGCGTTTATCTCTCTTTATGGTCTTTTCGATAGATCTTATTCTTGCAGCTCATCAGATACCCATCCAAATCTTTCATGTCGTAAAGGATTTTCCCAGTCTTCCCATCACCTATCTTTATATGTGGAAGTTTTCCATCGGCAGTAGCCCTGGATAGAGTCCAGCGAGATAGACTGGTGTATGCCACTGCACCCTTGACATCAAGATACCTTTTTTCTGTTTTGCTCGAACGTTTGACCAATTCAAATTCCACTTCATAGGGTTCCAGAAGGCACTTGATCGCAGCCCTTATGTGCTCTGGTATTTGTGATGCCATAGTTCACCTCTCTTTGATTATTGTTATTTTTTAATCTTGTTGTATTTTGCCCAATTAGTATCAACAATAGCAAAAAAAAAGAGGCCTGCAAATTAAGCCAGCCCCTTTTTTCATTTCGGCCTTAATACCTTTGAAGATTCAAGCAGCCTCTGGCTCGTTGTCCATCATTGCGGAATAATGCCATTCTTGTTTTTCTCTGAGTGCACGCAGGTCTTTTTTCCAGACAGGTTCTGAGCCGGCTTCGGCTATAATGTTGTCTCCAAAAAATGTCCGAATCTTGTTTCCGATAAGCCGCTTAATCTGGACAATCCTTCCGCTGCTTACACCGAGCTCTTTTGCAGTGTCTCTGACTTGACGCCCTTCGGCGGTATCTTTGACAACCAGCTTTTCACGCCTGTCGAGAGTTTTGGAAAAGTCTTCCCAATCCAGGCGTCGGAGCACTTCAACCGAATGATCTTGAGTATGGCCAGCAACAAACTCGTGCATAGTCATATTTTCTGCATCTTCAGAAACTGGTGCATCCAGATATGACAAGCGGTTTTCGTTGACGGTACGGAATACCGGCGACAACAGGTCATTGCCACTGTTTTGATATGCGCGGCGGCCGCTTTTTGCACGTTGAATTGAATAAAATGCGATTGAGCGAGGTATCGGTTTTTTGCCGGATCTCTCGACTGAATCTAGCATTTCGGCGGCCGTGGCTATTGTGTCCTGGACAAGCTCCTGGGCATCTTCACTGACGGTGGGTCTCACTACACGCGGGACTGTGGCCGTGATGATAGGAACGATCTTCTCCAACAATATTTGTGCGTTTTTCCGTGTCATGGGGATCTCCTGATTTGTTTTATGGTGGCCATGACAGGAGCAGAGCTACTCCGCCCTACGCGGCCACCGGTTTGATGCGGCGGCCGCTCAAGGCGGCCATTATAAGTAATATTCTCCCAGCTGTTCGGTTCCGGGAGAGATAATCACCCATATATCATTATAACGCTTTATGGACACGAATTTAGGGCTGTGAGCCATGAAGAAGGGGAGGGGGCATCCCTGTCAAGTTAAGGCATTTAAACACTCAATCTCCAACCGATGAAGTACAGAAATGGGAATTGGATATTCCGTGCCTGCCCATCGTAGTTTGAAGAGCGCAGTGGGGTTCGCTATTGGATAAGCTTTGCATTGATTAGCTGGGTGTGGAGAGAAGTGAGAATATCTTTTTTCCCGTTTTGGTGAGATCCTTTTTACTGCTGAGCATCTTCAAAATTGCTGATATCTTCTCATTGGGAGTTTTGGGGTTTTTGGTACCCTTTGGAGGGGGCGACAAAGTTTCTATGGCTTTTCTTTTTGTGCCCATCTTGATATGTGTGTAATAATCTTCAATGGTCTCGACCCTGTCTCCGAGTATGTCAGCAAGTACCGTTATTGAGACCCCATTGTTAGCCGCAGTTGTAGCCAGGCTGTGACGCAATGAATGAAACCCGAACTGATTTGCCTTGTTTTTTCTCTGTTCGCTATTTTCAATTTCAACGGTAGTCACATAGCCGAGAGACTTGAAAATTCCGACAATCATTTTTCTGAAAGCGTTCGCGTTGTTCTGATAACTGGCAACCAGCGCGGGCATAACGTAGTCATTCGTTCGTGGCTTTTCTGCCGATGTAAGCTGACTTTTAAGTGTCGGGTGGATTGGGATGTGGACTTCGCGTTGGGTCTTTCTCGTTTTCAAGGGGATCAAGGTGATTTCATTGGTTTTCATATTTACGCAGTCCCATCGCAATAAAACGGCATCGGCAAGTCGTAATCCCGTAAATGCTCCGATGGTAAATAGTAACTTCAATTCTTTTCGATTTTCCAGGCTACAGGCCGGCTTATCAAAAAAAGATATCAAATCTTCTATTTGTTTTGTTGTGAGCGCCTCTCTGGCTTTAACTTTTATCCTTTGTTTTCTTGTTATGTTTGCAGCCGACCATGGATTGTCGCTGTTCTTGAGAAGTGTCTTAGTGATAAGACACAGGGCTTTTATATGATAGTTGAATGTATTTCCGGATATTCCGCGGCTCCATAGGCGATTTACATACTTTTGGGATATTTCAGAAGTTATGTCGGTCAACTTGCGAGGGGGCAGTTCCCCTTTCTTTGGTGTATAAAAAAGATTTTCTTCATCGATCTCATGATCTTCTTCGTCGGGGCATTTAATTGTTTCTCTGGAGTTGATAGAATCTTTTTGCTGGACCTCTGCATTGTTGTCAGTCTCCTCAGTCTCCGGTTTTCCTTCAACCCAGGTTTTGAATCTGTTCCAGCAGCGTTCATAATTGCCTAATGTGCCCTCGCTGGAGTTTGGTCTTGAGGAGGTTTTAATAAATTCCTGCCATACATTGTCAAGTGTCAGGGATGATTCCGATATGAGTCTTTTCGAACGGGCGATGTGTAGTGTTATTTCCTCTTTGGTATTGGCTCGTTTCGGCTCAAGATATTCATCTCTCTTCTTTTTAGCTTCCCGTTTAAGCTTTGTCCCAAGGGAGACTGTCTTGCGGTTGCCTTCTACCGAAAATTGCAAATAGTAGACACTTCCTCTCTTGAAAATGTGCCCGTCCCCTTTTTCATGCATTTTCTTTGATGTTTTCATATAAATACCCTCTGCTTTCACTTTCCTGTCGCTTTTTGTCGTCAAAAAATGTTTTATAAAACGTTGAAAGCATACAAAAAGCATACAACTGAAATGAGATAATGCAAGTCATGGAGAATGGAATAGTGGCATTTTTGAGGCTAAAAGAGATGGTGCCGACGATAGGATTTGAACCTACACTCCGGTGAAGGAACTACGCCCTGAACGTAGCGCGTCTGCCAGTTCCGCCACGTCGGCTTAAACCATTTTGCAATATAACAGATGCCGGTCTCTTTGCAAGTGCCGGGAATATTATTCTAGTGAAATACTTGTTCCTGTTGCAGATGAGGCAGATACCTCCCACAGCCTGAGGCTTGAATTCGTGAAGCACTCAAGGCGGTATTTAATGAACCGGAGCCCGGTTCATCAGATCATTCGAAGAAGAATTTTACGACGGCCTTTTCCCGGAGTTTCCTGGTATATTCCTCATATCTGGATTTTCTCTCCTTGTCTCCGAGTTTTTTTCTGATATCATCTTCGACGCTCTGGTATGGAATTTCGGACTGCGGGACAAATCCAGAGATCCTTAAGAAATATGTTCCTTCGGCTGTGTCAATTGGTCCTGCTTTCTCTCCAGTTTTAATTTCTTTCAGTGCATTCTTGAATTCAGGCCTCATGTTTTTGTCCTCTATCCACCCGGACTTACCTCCTTCTTCCCTTGCCGGCCCTTCGGAGTAAAGCTTGACGAGCGATGAGAAGATGTTTTCATCCGCCTTTTTCATGTCATTGGCAATTTCTTCGGAGAGCTTGCCAATCTTGTCCTTGTTTTTCCCATTTTTATCGAGGTATAGTATTTGCAGTTCCAGTTTTGGGGGGCCAATGAACTCGCTTTTGTTTTCATCATAATATCGTTGTACCTGTTCCGGTGTGATGTTGACGAGCCTGTAGCAGAACTCGTTGATCATTATGTCCACGGCCGCCTTCTCATATATTTTATCCTTGAACTCCTCGTATGGGATTTTGGCGTCATTCAATTTTTCGATCAGCTTCTGCCTGTTTCCTCCCGCCATGCCGGCCGCTATTTCGTCAATCATGCTTTCAATGTACTGGGGTGGGATCTTGTAGCCTTTGGACTTGAACTCCTTATATATGAGGTGCCTGTCGATCATGTCGTCAACGGTTTCTTTCCTGTTTTTAAAGACCTCCTTCCGGAGTTCTTCCCCGGACATGACTTTGCTTTTCCTGATTTCTGATTTGACAGTCTCGTTCACAACATCGAAGAGAGTAATAGGGTCGCCATCAACGCTTGCAATTATTGAATTTTCATATTCGGAATATAGGCATGGAGTGCCGGTCAGTGCCGAAAGGAAAATCATTGAAATAAATGTCTTAAGCTTGATTTTCAGAGATCCATCCATAATTTTGAGAATAAAGAATACATCAATTAACTCGCATAATATATTTTAGTTTATCATTTTTTCACCCTCCGGGAGAAAATTAGTAGGAAAAGTTGCATAAAAATGAAAAACATGCATGGGAAGTCTCAAGAACAGGAAGTCGAGATGCATCTGACCAAGTTTCTTTCTCTTTGTGGGATCGCCTCGAGAAGAAAATGCGTTGAGATAATAAAAGACAGTCAGATCAGAGTGAACGGGGCGCTTGTTTTGGAGCCGGGCTTCAGATTGGTCCGTAGCGACAGGGTTTCCCTTGGAGGAAGGGAACTCCGCTTGTCTGAGATGGAAAAAGTTTATGTGATGCTCAACAAGCCCCGGGGATATGTCTGTAGTTCGGCTGACAGATTTTCTGAAAAACTTGCTGTGAACCTCATAAAGATTCCCGAGGTCAGACTTTTCAGTGCGGGGCGGCTTGACAAGGAAAGCGAGGGGCTTATAATTTTTTCAAATGATGGAGGCTATGTAGCTACGCTTACACATCCGCGGCATGGCATATCGAAGAAATATGAAGTTTTAACTGACAGGGCATTGGGCAAGGAAGACGTCGCCATTTTATTGAGTGGTATCCGAGACGACAATGAAACATTGAAAGCTGCAAATATTTCCAATATTGGTGTTGGTGCCAATAGGTATTTGTTCATCATGAAGGAAGGAAGAAAAAGAGAAATAAGAAGACTCGTCGCCCATACAGGCGCAAAAGTCCTCCATCTGAAGAGGATAGGAATCGGCACGCTTGAAATCGGTGATTTGAAGGCAGGACAATGGCGATTCCTCGACAAAAATGAAATCGCATCAAGTCTTGAAAGGGATTGACCTTCCAAATTTCAGGCCTTCTGTTTTGCCCAATATTCTGCTTTTTTCTTTTCGACAATCAGGCCAACCTGATCTTCGTCCACAGGATAATAACCTTTGGACTTGAGGTTCTCCAAGAGTTCTATCCATTCCTGGTGATCCCAGGATCCCTTATTTTTCTTGACAAAATTTGCCAGCAAGGTTGTCTTTGCTAATTTCTTGAGATTTTCTTCTTTCAGTCCCATTTTGCCACCCTTTCTGTTATTTTACTTTGGTACTACTATATAGCGTGACACTTGCTAATTGCAAACAATTTTTGTGAAAATATTGTTAAAATATCATTTCAATAACATTTCTGCGGTGGGCGATTCAATTGTCGGATCAAGAGACACCGCTTTTCTCCCATATTTGAGAGCCTCCTTGTATCTCCCATACCAGTCGTAGAGGACAGCGAGGAGCAGATAGTCCTGCGCGGCGTTCTTCATCCCTTCCTCCTTGGTGACTTCCCCCCCTATCCTGTCCATCTTCTGTTGCGCATAGTATGTTAAAAATGCCTCAAACTGTTCCAGGTAAAGTTCGCTCCATGCATAGCCTTTGACTTTTCCTTTCTTCTTTGCCCCACTTCTAAGGACAATCTTGTTCTCATTCGCCATTGTGACCGTTCCACTGGCCATTCCGCTTTTTAGGTTGAGCCCTTTAGGATAAGGATTTCTCTCTAGAATTCTGACGAGGTACTCGCGTATCTTGTTTATCTTGTTGAATCTGTCGAGCTCGATTTTTTTCGAATCTTCAGGCAGTGAATTGATATAGCTTTTAACCTTTTCTTCGTCGAAGATGAGTCCCGACGGCTTGGGACGCTTCTTATATTTATCATCACGTAGCGTCTTGTAGTCGTCTTCGGTTATTTCCGTAAACTGCTGTACCAGCGCGCTGTTGTCCGCGCTTACGGCCACAGTCGCCTCATCGGTTGCTTTTGGTTCCATTGTTGAAGCGGGTTTTCTGACGTTGCGCGAATTTTCCATGAAAAGAGGTTCAAGTCCGTCCATTTTCGCAAAGTCGCTCTCGCACCATTTCCCCCACAGCTTCATCCTGGGCTTCCATTTTTCAACTTCGGGATTTTTCTCCCCAATCGAGCAATTCTTGTTGAAATTGTCAAAACAACTTATAAAAATCATCTTTGGGGGTTTTTCCTTGGCTGACACATACTTGACAAGACAGGACACGCATCCGAGCGACCACAGATATGTATTAGAACTTGTGGCGGCGAAGATTTCCTGGAGCTGTGGTATCTCCTCTCCGGAAAGAATTTCCAGAACAGTGACGAAAGGTACAGCGGTTGCATCGTTAGTTGACTTTAGTTCCTTGATGGACTCCTGAGCTGCATTGCGGGCTTCAGGAAGTTTCTTCTGGGTGTACAGCTCGATTATTCTTGAAATCATCGCATATCTTTCATTTCGTTCGGGATCCTTGAACTTTTTCCTCTCCTCAATGTTCACGGCTGCCACCAGATTTTCAAGCTTGTTCTTTTCGCCCGTTCCGCTGAGTATCCATTTGTGCCAGTCCTTGATGCGGGGATAGAATGCCGTTGCCCAATTGTCGGTAGCATAACCCGATAGGCAGGTGAAATACTCATTCATAATTGCGGTTAGTGTTTTGTCGTCAGCATTCTTTTTCAGGTTGATGATAAATTTTGCGAGCATCCCTGTCGCCTTCCAGTCGTTCCCGGCGTTCGCGAGCGATTCGTCCAGTTTTTTTTCGTTTCCCTGACCAGAAAGATAGCCGATTATTGGCAATGCGAAGTCGAGCCCCTTGTTTTCCTTGCCCGGTTCCTTGTATCCTTCAAGCAGATCATACAGTGAAGAGCATTTCTCCCCAGCATCCTTGGAGTTTGCAAGGATGTTTGCCAACGCATTTAGTACATAGACTTTGGCAAGTTCGTCCGAGAATTCCTGCGAGGAGCTTATCACATCAATGCATTTTTCTATGCCTTCATTAAGTTTTCCAGCCTGAAACCGCTCGATGCAATCCTTGATTGTCGCGGAAAAGGCACTTGGCGACAAAACAATAAATATTAGTATGATATAAAAAAGCCTCGACAATTTCTCGAATTTCATTGTGTCCTCCAGTATTACGAAAATGATTAAATTGGTAAATTTATTTAATCTACACCAGGAATTGCAGAATTAAAATTATAAAAAATAAAAATATGAGCTATTTTTCAAATGATGAATTTAAAATCAATTATCCATTAATTCAAGGATTTATGAGAAAACCTCTTAAAATATGCCATATAATTACTCGTATGATAGTTGGGGGAGCCCAGGAAAATACATTGCTCTCTGTTATTGGGCTCGTGCAAAAGGGGCACGATGTTGCTTTGCTGACCGGTCCTTCGCCGGGGCCCGAAGGTGAACTGCTCAAGAAGAAAAATATTACAGATCTGAATACTGCCGTGATTTCATCTTTGGTGAGAGAATTGAACCCGGTGAACGATCTCAAGGCATATTTCGCCATAAAAAAATACTTGGAGAACGGTAAGTTTGATGTTGTCCACACGCATAGTTCCAAGGCTGGTGTGATTGGAAGGCTTGCCGCGAAAAGCGCAAATGTCCCGTTCATCGTGCATACAGTTCACGGCCAGGCCTTCCACAGATATGAGAAATCATGGAAGAACTGCATATACAGGATTTCAGAAAGAATTGCAGCCCGCAAATGCGACAAGATTTATGCGGTCTGCCAGGCGATGATAGACCAGTGTGTCGCCGCGAAAATCGCACCCCTGCAAAAATACAAGGTTGTTTACAGCGGGATGGAACTCGAGCCTTTTCTCAATTCCGTTCCCGACTGCGGAATTCGCAGAAAATTCGGTATTCCGGAAGATGTTCCGGTTGTTGGAGCTGTGGCAAGGCTTTTTCCTCTAAAGGGTTATGAATATTTCTTGCCTGCCGCAATCAGAATTGCAAAGGAGATTCCAAAGGTCTTTTTCCTTATCGTTGGCGATGGAACGATGATGGAGGAGATGAAAAGGAAAGCCTCCGAGAACGGACTCAATTTTATTTTCGCGGGTCTGGTTCCGCCGGACGAAATCTACCGCTACTGCTCGGTCATGGATATTTTGCTGCATCTTTCATTGAGAGAGGGGCTTCCGAGAGCGGTTGTCCAGGCGCTTGCATCCGGAAAACCTGCGATCGGTTTTGACCTGGATGGAACACCTGAAGTTATAATTCACGGGAAAACTGGTTTTATCGCAAGACCTGAAAATGTTGAAGAGACCGCCGGATATGCAGTCAATTTGCTGAATGACAAAGAGATGCGCATCAGGATGGGAGAGGAGGGCAGGCGTTTCGTGAAAGAAAAATTCGACTGGAAAATGATGGCCGACATTCTGGAAGAGGAATACTTCAAAGGGTTAAATTTGCTATAATCAACTGTGCGGAACTGTGTTTTTTGAGCGAAACTCTCAGTAGACGGCTCGTCCTATGATGTGCGATTCGTAGAAGTAGGTCTGGTTTCGACGAAACCAGACATGCCAAGTCTCATCCCACGTCGTTCTGCAAGTGCAGAACTATGAGGGACAGGTCGAGTCTTGGCCTACTTTGATAAAAAAATGCCATGATATTTCATGAGGGACTAATGGAAGACAACAAGGAAGAGAGTTTTTCTTATAGCAACAGGAAAATGCTGATCCTGGTTTCCATTCCTTTGCTGCTTTTAGCTGCCTGGGGCTGGTGGATGTTCTCTCTGCATCTTTGCCTGAATCGTTTCGAACGCGAAAGTCGCCCCCGATGATGTGAAAGGAATGCAGAAACTTGCGGAGTGGTGTCAGAAGAACGATCTGATCTCGGAAACTGTGGAGACACTGAAGGCCTTGATTATCCTGGATCCGGACAATAAGCAGGCGAAGGCGGACTTGGAACAGTTCCTGAAAAGTATTGGGCAAAGGCACCGACCGGCCTCTTGAAGAAACAGAAAGTTCCCGGATACGATCAGGAGAATGCCTGGTATCACATTTCCGTGCCCAAGGAACACAGGGACAGCAAGACGGGGGATGCCATTGATCATCTTCCTGCATGGCGGTGCGCACAACGAAGGCACTGCGGAAAATGTTGTGGCGCTTGCACAGGTATTGCCTTCTTTTAATTCCAATTCCATGTCAAATTGATATTATAATAAGCGACATAATACGCTCATAAATGGCATTTTACATACAATCAATTTGCATTTTAATTGGAATAAGAATGTCATAGTGCTTTTCCCAAATCATTTGAAAACTTGGTGGTCTCATCCCCGTGAATTGACTTATGTGCTGGACACCTTGGCAGAGGTTCAGTTGCGCTGGCATATTGACCCCAAGCGAATATATCTGATGGGAGCCTCGATGGGCGGCAATGGCACCTGGGGGATCGGCAGTTTGTGTCCTGAAATCTTTGCAGCCTTGGCTCCGATGTCCGGATTCTGGGCTGAATTCCTAGGGTTTCCAATGGACAACTTGGTCAAGAAGCCAATCTATATTTTGCACGGTACTCAGGACACTACTGTTCCGATCTCGGGTGCTCGCCAGGCGTTTGAGCTACTCAAGCAGAAAGGTTCGACCACTGTTACAATGTGTGAAAAAGACTGTCCCCATCAACTCCCAAACGAGGAGATAGACAAGGCGGCAGTATGGATTTTGAAATACGAGAACACCCAGGAATTTGATCTCAAGGCGATCAAGGAACGTGTCGGGAAAATGCCTGTTCCTGGCTGGCTCAAACAGTACGAAGGCAATTAGTCCCGGTTCCGGCGGGACCTTTTTAGAACGCCAGTAGCCCTGCTGGCATTTATTCAATATGCCGGCAAGGTCGCGGACGTTCCTTACATTCCCCCAAAAGTACCTTGTGAAGGCGCATTTCCAAGTCAGGCTTGATTTTGATTCCATGGGATGATATTGTTCACGGCGTGAACGTGTTACTTCGAAACTTGCAAAACTCAGAAATTGAAGACTGATGATGGACTTAAAGCTGAAATGTTGGCAATGGCTGATCCTAATTACGATATTCCTCACGGTCTATTTGTCCGGCTGCTATGGATTGCAGACACAGAGTGAACAGCAGGCCAGAAGCAATTTTGAAGCGTTGTCTCGTGTGTATCATCCCGGCGATCTCCATGTTCCGCTCCCCAGGCTGGACCAGAATGCGACGCTGGCTACGCTGATTACTTATGCAATGCTCAACCAGCCGCGCGTCGCAGAGGCCTATTACAATTACACCTATTCAATTGAACGCATCACTGTGGAACGCTCGCTACCGGATCCGAAGGTGACATTTGAGATGGATGTTACGAATGTCGTCAGCACCGTGATGCCTGGTCTGATGATTGACATTCCCTGGCCGATGAAGCTTGTTGCCCGTGCAGATGTCGCTTCCGCCCAGAGCCAGGCAAAATATTTCATCTTTGAAAGCGCGGTGCTGGAGACGGCATTTGGTGTCAAGCGCCCATATTACCGGCTTCATTTTCTTGAAGATCGTATCCGCGTAAACCGCAACATGCTGAATCTGATGAATCAGCTGGAACAGGTTGCCCGGGCGCAGAACGAGGCGGGAAAGGTGACGTTGCAGGATGTGCTCCGTGCCCAGATCGAACAGGAAAGGCTGAAGACTGAAATTGCCAACCTGGAAGATTCGCGCAATCCTCTGATGGCCGAACTCAAGACAGCGCTGGGCATCTCCCCCGATCAGCCGGATCCCCCCGTCCCGTCGGAGTTCAAGTCAACACCACTGGATCTGAGTTCCGATCAGCTTTATGCCACGGCAATGGCGCACAATCCACAGCTCAAATCCATGGAGGCTGAGGTGCGTGCGGCCGGAGACGGCATTCGCCTCGCCCGCATGAGCCGATTGCCTGATTTTACTATTGGCGTCCAGGCGGACGTGAAAGCTGCTCCGGTGATGTATCGGCCTAAATTCGAGATGACGCTCCCCATTTGGCTTGACAAGATTGCTGCGGAAATCGCATCGGCGCAGGCACGCAAGGATGCAGCTTCCGCCAGATTTTCGGCTGAGCAGATTCAACTGGCGGTGGAATTTGCCGGCAAATCGTTCATGTATCGCGAGGCCAGGCGCAATCTGCAACTGCTTGATGGCAGTCTGCTGTCCAAGGCGCAGATGTCCCTGGATGTTGCGCGGGCCGCCTATTCTGCAAATCGGATTGAATTCATCAATCTCCTCGAAGCCGAACGCACACTGCTGGAATTCCAGTTGACGGAGGTGGAAGCGCGCACACAATGTGAATTGGCACTGGCAGAGTTGTCGCTGATAATTGGTCTCCGACCGGAAGGCGCACCCTTGACAGACACCGCCGACCCCAAACCACCAACAAAGGAATGAAATTCTTATGCGCAACTACCTGATGCAATTGCTTGTCTTATCGGTCGTATTCGCCCTGACCGCCATAATGCCGGGATGCGGCAAATCAGATTTATCCGGTTCCGGCAAAAGTGTCGCCGGAGAAGTCAAGAAGCAGAAATATCATTGCCCTATGCATCCCACCTATGTCAGCGACCGTCCGGGCGACTGCCCCATCTGCAATATGAAACTGGTGCCATTTGAGGAAGACGGTGTGGCACTCTCCAAGGATGGGCAGGGGACGAAAATGGGCGACAGCACCGTGGCTGGTGTCCCAAGCCATGCCAGCATTGTTCTTTCGCCGGAAAAAAGACAGATGATCGGCCTGCAGCTTTCGTCTGTTGAAAAGAGGGAACTGTCTTTCGCGCTCCGCACTACCGCACGGGTCGAACACGATGAGACCCGCCTGGCAAGCATCTCTCCCCGATTCAGCGGATGGATACGTGATCTCAAGGTCAACTTCACTGGTGCGCCGGTGGAGAAAGGACAACCCCTGTGTACAGTATATAGTCCAGAGCTGCTGACTGCCGAAAAGGAGTATCTCCTTGCCATGCAGAACTATGAGAAACTTAAAAATAGTCCTGACAAAGAACAGGTTCTTTCGGCACAGCATCTTTTGGATTCATCCCGCAGGAGGCTCGTATTGTGGCAGATAGACGAAAAGGAAATCCGCAACCTTGAGGAAAGCCGCATCCCTGCCGATGAAACGCTGTTGCGCGCCCCATTTTCGGGACATGTGATTGCAAAGACGGCAGTCGAGGGGAGGGCTTTCACTGCAGGTGAGACCCTGTATGAAATTGCCGATCTCTCCCACCTGTGGCTCAGGGCTTCCGTCTTCGAATATCAAATGTCATTGCTTTCCGTGGGGCAGGATGCGACAATAGACTTTCCATATCTGGACGGCCAGTCGTTTCCCTCCAAGATAACCTTCATTTATCCTCATATTGATCCATTGTCGCGGCGTGGTGAAATCCGGCTTGAACTGGACAACCCCAAGCATCAGCTCAGGCCTGACATGTGGGCAGACGTCGAAATAAAAGTAGTCTTTGGCAAAAAATTATCAGTCCCCTCGAGCGCAGTCATTGATACTGGAGTCCGTCACATTGCTTTTGTGGATGCCGGAGCCGGGCGACTTGAGCCGCGCGAAATGAAAATAGGCGTCAAGACAGATGACTACTATGAAGTATTGGAGGGTGCGAAGGAAGGGGAGAAAGTTGTAACACGTGCATTGTTCCTGGTGGATTCCGAGAGCCAGCTCAAGGCGGCAATGTCTGGCATGGGCGATGATGGTGAACATAAACATTGATTAAGGCGGGCCGCCCACAGCCCAATATCGAAATTCGAATATCGAAATAAACTAATAAAATAAAATTGGAAACACAATTGAAATCTTCAGAGACCAAAGACAGTTTCATCGAGCGTGTCATAGAGTGGAGCGCACGGAACAAGTTCATGGTCTTCATGCTTGTGGGAGCTCTCACAATAGGCGGTATCTACTGTATGCGCAACACTCCGCTTGACGCCATTCCCGATCTGACCGACGTGCAGGTCATCGTATTCACGGAGTGGGAAGGGCGCAGTCCGAACCTGATTGAGGACCAGATCACTTATCCGATAGTGACAAAACTTATTAGCGCACCAAATGTCAAAGTTGTGCGTGGCTATTCTTTCTTTGGCTACTCGTTCGTGTATGTAATCTTCCAGGACGGTACAGACATCTACTGGGCGCGTTCCCGTGTCCTGGAATATATGCAGGGGCTGGCTGGCAGTCTGCCTCCGGGTATTACTCCGACTCTTGGGCCTGATGCCACGGGTGTCGGCTGGGGATTCCAATATGCACTGGTGGACAAGAGCGGGAAGCATGATCTTGCGGATCTGCGTTCGTTCCAGCAATGGCATCTGCGCTACTGGATTCAGAGCGTGGAAGGCGTTGCGGAAGTCGCAACCATCGGAGGATTCGAGAAACAATATCAGGTCGAGATTGATCCTGACAAGCTGCTCTCCTATAATATTCCCATCACAAAAGTAGTCTCAGCCATCCGAAGTTCCAACAATGATGTGGGCGGACGCGAACTTGAGCGCAACGGAACAACCTACCTTGTCCGCGGCAAAGGCTACATAACGTCCCTGGAGGATTTGCGTCTCGTGGTGGTCGCCACTGATGCCAAGGGTACGCCGATCCTGCTTCGCGATGTGGCCCGCAACATCGCATTCGGACCCGAGATGCGCAGAGGCGCAGGCGAGTTCAACGGCGAAGGGGAAGTCACGGGTGGCATAGTCGTGGTGCGTTTTGGACAGAACGTCCTGCAGGTTATCGACCGCATCAAGGCCAGACTGGAGGAGATAAAACCGTCTCTGCCGGAAGGCGTCGAGATCGTCACGACCTACGACCGCTCCGATCTGATACACAGATCAATTGGGACATTGACTCGCACGCTCCTGGAGGAATCAATCATTGTTTCAATCGTCATTGTCATCTTCCTGCTGGACTTCGGCGGCGCGGCACGGGCCATCGTAACATTGCCCATTGCTGTGACGCTGGCATTTATCCCGATGTATTTCATGGGGCTGACAACTAACATAATGTCTCTGGCGGGCATTGCCATCTCCATCGGCGTGCTCTGCGACGAGGCGGTATCAATGGTCGAGAACGTGCATAAGAAACTGGAGCATGCTCCGCCGGGACTCGACCGCAGGGCGCGGCAGGAAATCATCATTGTCGCCTGCAAACAGCTTGGGAAGCCTCTATTTTTCGCACTGCTTGTCATCACTGTCAGTTTCATCCCGGTTTTCACCCTTGAAGCGCAGGAGGGCCGTCTTTTCAAACCGCTTGCATTCACCAAGACCTTCGTGATGGCCTGGACTGCGTTCCTCTCCATTACCATCGGACCGGCGCTTATCGTTCTGATGACCGGCGCCAAGGTCATCCCGGAATACAGGCATCCGATAAGCCGCCTTCTCCACAAAATGTATTATCCATGGGTGAGCATGCTGATGACTCGGCGCATCCTTTCCATTGTCATCGCCATAGCGGCGGTGGCTTCATCATATCCGATCTACAAGAGGCTCGGCTCGGAATTCATGCCTCCGCTCAACGAGGGGACCATCCTCTACATGCCAACTTCTCTGCCGACAATGTCAATCACGGAAGCCACCAGGCTCCTGCAGATCCAGGACCGCATCATCAAGCAGTTCCCTGAGGTGCTTACTGTACATGGCAAGGCGGGCCGTTCTGAAACAGCAACCGATCCGGCGCCAATGGAAATGTTCGAGACAGTGGTGCAGTTGAAGCCGGAAAACGAATGGCGGCATGTTTCAAATCCGCGCTGGTATTCCGGCTGGTCGCCGGAGTGGATGCAGAATTCCCTGCAAAAAATATGGCCCGACTCACGTCCGATGACCTATGATGAGTTGATTGCCGAAATGGACGCTGCACTGCAAATCCCAGGACAAGTCAATGCCTGGACCATGCCAATCAAAGGCCGCATTGACATGCTCACCACCGGTATTCGCACGCCGGTCGGCATCAAGATATTTGGTCCGGACCTGGAAGGAATCAGCAAGCTGGGCGCCCAGCTAGAATCTGTGATGCGGGAGGTTCCCGGCACACGCAGCGTTTTCGCCGAACGAACTACCGGCGGATACTATATAGACATAACCCCCAACCGCGCTGAAATCGCCCGTTACGGTCTGAATGTCGAGGATGTCCTCATGCAGGTGGAAACCTCGATTGGCGGCATGCCTGTCGCCCGCACCGTCGAGGGACGCGAACGATTCACCATCAACGTCCGATATAGCCGTGAATTGCGCGATGACATTGACAAACTCAAACGTGTTCTAGTCCCTGTAATGTCTGCCCCTGTGTTCCAGGATCAGGCAGAAAAAGGCCGGGGAGATATGTCGGCAGGTGCAAGGCTGGAGGCCATCCAACAGGTGCCCCTTGGACAACTCGTTGACATCCGCACCACAAGTGGCCCACCTCTTATCCGCAATGAAAACGGTTCACTGACAGGCTGGATCTATATTGACATGACCGGCCATGACATAGGTGGCTACGTCAAGGAGGCTAAAAGAGTCGTATCGGAAAAAATTGAGAAGGCCGGCCTGCTGCCTACGGGGTACCGTCTGGAATGGTCCGGTCAATACGAGCATATGTTGCGTGTTGGCGAACGTCTCAAGCTGGTGGTGCCAATCACACTGATGCTGATCTTTGTGCTTCTCTACGTGAACTTCAAAAGCGTTCCTGAAACCTTGATAATTATGCTTTCAATTCCATTCGCCATGACCGGCAGTATCTGGCTGCTCTGGCTATTGAACTACAATATGAGCATCGCCGTCTGGGTCGGTATCATCGCGCTTGCGGGTCTTGCCGCACAGACTGGAACAGTAATGATCATCTATCTCGATGAGGCATTCCATGCCTATCAGAAAGCCGGACGAATGAAGACCCAGTACGATCTCTTCGAGGCCATCACCTATGGCGCAGTACAGCGTGTCCGGCCAAAGCTGATGGTGGTGGGAATGACCACTCTCGCTCTGCTGCCAGCACTATGGGCGCACGGTGCTGGTGCGGAGGCGATACAGCGCATCGCCGCACCTATGATCGGTGGCCTGATCACCAGCACAATTCTCACGCTTGAGATCGTTCCAGCAATCTACTCGCTATGGCGCGGCCG
The DNA here is from genome assembly GCA_903872565.1 of uncultured Lentisphaerota bacterium. Lineage (GTDB taxonomy): Bacteria > Verrucomicrobiota > Lentisphaeria > Victivallales > GWF2-50-93 > CAIQLG01. The sequence continues at coordinate 20,243 of CAIQLG010000013.1, forward strand.
TGAGGTCGAATGGGTCAAGGGACCGAAACCTCCCCGCAAGAAATGGGAGGAAGTTAGCGCGCAGTTCGTGGAATGGGAACGGAAGGAACTGAAATAGCTTGGGCGACCTCCGATGCGTCTTAAAGACTTTCTACGGTCGCAGGTGGGAAAAAGACGCAGTGAAGTGTTCACAGGACGTGCAACAAGTCCAAGTTCAGTGAAGTTACAGCTCAAGTGGAGACAAATGAACATAATAAATGAAAGAAAGCTGGCCGCTAGGGCCACCGAATTGGGGAACAGTGTCAGCCCGCATGTGTTTGACGAGCTTGTGGCACTTACTTGCTCGCCATCGGCACTTGTACGACGGCTTGCGGCTTCCGCCTTGGGCAAGCTGGCTGGCATTGTTCCGGCTGAACCGGCAGTGCGCATACTTCAGCCGCTCCTGGCAGATGCGCATCCACAGGTAAGGCAATACGCAGCCAAGGCGCTAGGAGCTTTCGGCACTGATGCCGAAGCAGTTCTTCACGACTTGCGGGATATGTACAAAAATCCAAATAATCGAGGGATATGCGGTAAGACCAGATTTTTATTTACCCGAGTTTGATCTCTACATCGAATATTGGGGAATGGACACACTCGACTACAAAATTGGAATGCTCAAGAAACAGAAGGTCTATCAGATGACGGGCAAGAAACTCATATCACTTTATGCCGCCGATAAGCCAAATCTGGCGGGAATATTGAAAGAAAAACTTTCGAAATATGTCAATCTTAAGTGAATTCTAAACCCTTTTTAAAGGAACTAAGATTAAAACAAATCTTAAAAACAATCTGATCCGTGGATTCTTAATCCTGGCGGGAGTTGCCATTTTATTTTGCGCCTTCAAATACAGTTTCATACAGTCGAAATTCAAAACTCCCATGGCATTCCTGTATCAGGACGGTCAAATGTTTATCCTCGAGAACGGCAATATCATACTCCGCCTTTCTGTTGACCTTAAGGACGGGGCGATGCGACTCTTGAATCGCTATCATGTCGAGGATGATGACGACAGCTTATACTATGTGGTAAGAGACATACGCCACGGCCCCTGTGGCATTGTCGTGAACAGCGACATCCACGACAAAAAGACGCAAAAGGTGCTGGGGGCAAGATTGAGAGAGTACAAGTCCTTTGGAGAAAAACCTAAGGAGATATTCAAATATCTGCTCAAAGATCCTGAGACAAGTCCGAGCGTTGACATATTATGTTCATATGACGCCACCGGAAACCATTACATCCTGAACAACTGCGCTGGCCTGTCAAACATATTGAAAATTCCCCCTGAGGGAGGAGCGTCAATGAGGGGGGCCGAAATTCCTCCGGGAGTCAAGGCTCTCGGAGAGAAAAGTGGGGACTCCGTTTCCTGGGCCGGGCTAAGAATTGATTCTGACGGGCATATTTTCGCGAGTTCCTCCGACAAAGAGGTGATAATGGAATACTCTCCGGAAGGACAGAAGATAAGAAACATTGGGTCAGTTGGTTTCGGTGAAGGAAAGCTACTTGCTCCAGCCAAGCTCTCATTTGTCGGATTTCAATCTGCAAAGACTCCGCTGCTGACTGTTGCAAGCACTGGGAATCGAGCCTGGGTGCAGTATGATTCGAAGGGAGATCTTGTCGGCACAATATCGCCGCTTGAAATGAACTATCCATTTACCGACATCCTTGTGAACAAGGTATATCAGACGGATGATGTCATATGCACCTGCATCTCTTTCGACCTTGTGAACAAGTCACTTATGCTGATCCGAGGTGGCGGAATCACGACTGTCAGCACGTATGGGGATAAGCTGTGGTGGAGGTTTTCTCTGCTGTCACTTGCCGGGCTCCTGCTTCTGGTGTCATCACGATATTACACGGATTTCCTGTCATATTACAGGACACTTAGGATCCCTTTCCTCTTCAAACTCGTACTCCTGTTCGTCCCATTGATTGTTGTAAGTTCTTCTGTGACGGGGCGTTGGGTCCGAAGTATCCTGAAAGAAGAGCTAGAGTCGGAATCGGTCAGGCGCTCAGCGGACATGGCCCATGCAATTATCAGTAGCATATCAGTCGACGATCTGAAAAAAATCCAGAACCCCGAGGACAGGGGCGCTGAGACATATGAGAAGATATTCAATGCGGTTGAACGGATCGCCAAGGCAAAGGAGGTGGAATTCACACCGGACTGGATTCTCCACAAGATTCACGGCGGCAGATATTATTTCGGGATAAGCAATTGGAGGGGGGCCATATATGAGCCGTTCATTGTCCCGAGGGACAGGGAAATGTTCTTCCGCGCCCTCACGGAAAAAAAACCGCAGTGTGGGCGCTATATGGACGATCAGGGGGAATGGTTCAGCTATCTGCGCCCGATAACTGATGAAAATGGAAAAGTGATCAACGTGCTGGAGCTTTACCGTCCGACAGAGTCGCTTAGCAGGACGGACAGAGAAATCGCATTCAAGGTGCGTGGCATAATTCTGACGACTGTGATTGTCGCGGTCATAATGCTGATGATCTTCTCGTATTTTTTCACAAGGCCTCTCCGCAGGCTGATCCTGAGAACTGGAACCGTCAGCAAGGGCGATTTCGAACACCTCATAGATGCCTCGTCGAACGACGAGCTAGGGGATCTCGCACGGTCATTCAACAGCATGGTGGTGGATCTCAAAAAGTATATGAACGATCTTTCCGTGACCACCTCGCAGAAGGAAAAGATCGAGAGCGAGCTTAGGATTGCTCACGAAATCCAGATGAGCATAATCCCGAACATCTTTCCGGCATTTCCTGATCGTCCAGAATTCGACATCCACGCAATCCTCGTCCCGGCGAAACAGGTCGGAGGCGATCTCTACGACTTCTTCTTCATTGATAAGGAACACCTTTGTTTTGCAATAGGCGATGTCTCCGGGAAAGGTGTTCCTGCATCGCTTTTCATGGCCATAACAAGAACACTTCTTCGGGTTAAAGCGTTCGAATGCCTGGACGCAGGTGTAATAAACACTGAAATCAACTTGGCCCTATGCCCAGGTAATGAGAGGTCAATGTTTGTGACATTCTTCGTGGGCATACTGAACACCCGGACAGGCGAGGTGAAATATTCTAACGCCGGGCACAACCCGCCATATGTCGTCCGGGGAAACAATGTCCTGGAAAAGCTTGGCTCTGTCCACGGAATGCCGCTCGGAATATTTGATACCAATCCTTACAGGTCGGGAGTTGTGACGCTTCATGCCGGGGACAAGCTTTTCCTTTTCACAGACGGAGTAACAGAGGCCGTTGACATGAAGGGCGTGTTTTACGATGATAAAAGACTCGAGGCCTCCCTTGACAGGTCTTCATGTCTCAAGGCGGAACATATTACAAAACTTGTTTATGGCAATGTGGTGGATTTCGCAGGTGAAGCCGAACAGGCCGATGACATAACGATCGTCGCCCTCAACTTCCATGGCGCAGTAGAATGATTTATTTGAAATTGTAACCACTCCCGGATGGCGTGTGGTTAATTGTAGTAGGTCTGGTTTCGACCTGTCCTTCGTAGTTTCCATAACGAAGTAGGATGAAACCAGGCATGCCAAGTCTCATCCCACGTCGTCCCGCATTCGCGTGACTATTAGGGACAGGTCGAGGCTTGGCCTACTTCACAAAAAGATTTATTACATCTTTGTAAATGGACTAGGCTTGAGCAGGAATAAATTAAATGATAAGACATTTTGATCTTCTGATAATCGGAGCCGGGGTCACTGGCGCATCCATCGCCAGGATGATGTCGCGATATCAGCTTAAGGTTGGCCTCATGGAAAAAGAGGAGGATGTCTCATTTGGGACGAGCAAGGCCAACTCAGGAATAATTCATGCTGGGATTCATTCCTCCCGTGGTTCTCTCAAGGCCGAACTGGAATGTGCCGGCAACAGGGAGTTCGACAGGCTTTCAGACGAACTTGGGTTTCCATTCGAGAGGCGCGGAGAACTCATGGTGGCTTTCTCGGAAGAGGAAGTCGAGATCGTCAACAGATATTATGAGAGGGGGCTTCAAAACGGGATCAAGGGAGTGGAAGTCCTTGGACGCGAACGGACTCTCGAAATGGAACCCAGTCTGAACCCCGACATCAGAGGAGCCCTTTTTGCTCCAACGGCCGGGATAATCGGTCCATACGAATATTGTTTCGCTCTTGTCGAAAATGCCGTGGCGAACGGCGTAGAACTTTTCCTGAAACAAAAAATCTCGCGCATCTCGCAATGCAAAAACGGGCTCCTCGAAGTCGAATCTGAAAATGCGCTCATCCTCAAAACCAAGTTTCTTGTCAACGCCGCAGGGCTTTATGCCGACGATATCGCGAATCTCGCAGGTGTGGGGACATTCAGGATCAATCCCAGAAAAGGAGAGGAGTATCTTCTCGACAGAAGGGTAGGGGGGCTCATCAGGAGGATTATTTTCCCGGTGCCCTCCAAGAACTCTAAGGGCATGCTTGTCATCCCAACTGTTGATGGCCCGGTCATGGTCGGCCCCACCGCCATGGATGTCGAGAGCAAGACGGATTTTGGCACCACTCATGCTGGACTTGAGGCTGTCTTCAAGCACGCACAGAAAATGGTTCCGGCAATAAGGACTAATGACATAATAACATCTTTCGTCGGTCTCAGGCCTGTAGCCGACGGCAATGACTTCATAATAGGCGCGACTGCTCTCAAGGGATTCATAAATGTCGCCGGGATACAGTCGCCGGGGCTCACGGCCTCTCCTGCGATTGCAGAAAAAGTAAAAAATATTCTTGTTGGAGAAGGACTGGGACTGGAGGAGAAAAAAGATTTCAGCCCGCGGAGAGAACGTGTGCCGAAAATCAGGCCCATAGTTGAAAAAAGAAACTATGAAGCGCTCGAGTCGCTGATCAGGAAAGACAAGAAATACTCGAAACTTGTATGTCGCTGTGAAAACATCACGGAGGCTGAAATTGTCGCGGCGATAAAAAAAGGACATACGACTCTTGATGGAATAAAGTTTTCCTCGCGGGCGGAAACGGGACGCTGCCAGGGAGGTTTCTGTACAAGCCGCATAATGGCCATAATAGAGAGGGAAACCGGAATCCCCATCGAGAAAATAAGTAAAAAAGGTGAAGGCTCCGAAGTGCTGCAGAGCAAGAAGTAGGTCTGGTTTCGACCTGTCCTTCGTAGTTAGACGGTGCTCGAAAAGCCTTTTTTTGTGATTACAAAAAAAACTTTTCATCACACCGCCTACTTTTCTTCATCCATTTTCCAGAAAAAAACATTCCGATGTCACTTCATGCACATAATCACCTGTTTAAATTAT
>CAIQLG010000014.1 GCA_903872565.1 uncultured Lentisphaerota bacterium
AGCTGGAATTTACGTAATACACGGATCGTACTACCTTGCTTTCACCGACCCCGGTGCCAAATCATGTAAGACCATATGGGAAGACTATGTCTCGGCAGATTTTACTGTGCATATCATTGAATAAAAGGAATCCTAGAACAAGGCGGTGAAGTTTACCGCTCGTTGGACTACAATGAAAATCACATGGACCATTATATTTGTTCTGATTCTAAACGGCTGTGGCAAACAGGCGATGCAGTTTCCATTTGATGTCTCAAAAGACGTGATACCAAGACACGAAGTCGTATCGCTCAAATACTACAATTCCGACCCCGACATTATCTCTTATTCCTGTGAAGTGATCGTCGAGCCTGGATTAGACAAATCAAAAATAGAACTGATTGCAAAATCAATTATTCAATCCTTCGATAAACCGCATTTTTTAGCCATTTTATTATTTCACAAGTCAAAGTCTGACATTGGCAAGGATTTTACTGTCGCCATGGTTCATTGGGCTCATAAAGGCGAAGACGCCGAAATATGGAAATCAGGCGATTACAGACAATATATACTGACGACAACACTAAAGTGACTCCTAAGTAATCCGACTCTGTCGGATTACTTAGCGATAGTCGTTCGACAAAACAATGAAAAATCTGAATTACATCTGTCTTGGTCTTGCATTAGCGCTATGCATATCGGTCTTCTGTCAGGAAGAAAACCGACATATGGATAAGTTCGATGACGTTCTCAAGGCAATAGAGGAACTCCGCCATAAGACAATACCACAGGCGTACTTTTTGCTCCATTCGCAGCACATGCCGCCGAGTCCCATATTCGCACCAGACACTCATGGTGCTGTCTATGTAATAATCTGTCGATGGGAAGAGATTAAGGATGCCAGCAATGAGCAAATGGATCAAATGACAAAGGAATTTAATAAAGGTTGGAAGAAACTGGGACTTTATCCCAAAGTGCGTCCCATAATAGACAAAATAAAGATGAAAGTAATCTATTATCCTGATTCGGATTGGAAGAAATTAAAAAATACGACAAAAGCATGGAGTGTGCCAGAAAAAGAGATTGAAAATCTATTTGAAACCAATCTGTTGGTTAGTAAAGAGTTTCTTGTCTTGAAGATTCCACAGGGGAAAGAGAAGGAGTTCTTGACATCATTCATTAAAGAAGGACATGGGATCGATCCCATAATATTCACTTGCAGTATAGGATGGAATTGAAAAAAGAAAGTCGACAAGATTATCCACTCAACAGCCTGGAAGGCGGTGGATGATTTCTAAACGTTGTGCTGAGAAAATTATGAGAAAGATACCTGTGATTTTTCTGTTTACAAGCCTTAGCATGATTTCATGCAACAGCCTGCCCCTGCAAGTTACAGCCGATTCAAAGCAGCAGAACGATTCTATAGATAAAAAGTTATTTGTGGATAATATTCAAGATAAACTCAACGTCCCAATGACTCAAGATAAGTATTCAGGATATGTGGAATGGATGGGGCGTTGTCCTGATAGATTTGATTATCTGTATGAAGCCGCCTTCGCGTACTGCTATGCAGTTCGCCAGAATGATCCGAAGCGAAAAGCCATTGTTAAGGCCAAAGCGAAAGAGTACTATCAGATTTGGATAGATTACTCAAGCAAACCAAAAGCAGAGCGAATGGATTTCTATACACGAGACTCCGATTTGTCTGATTGGATGATTTCAAGATACCAGCAAATCCTCAGATATGATCCTAATCATCCGTTCAAAAAGGATTTGCTCTCAGCTATAGAAGAATTGGAGGCCAATCAAAAAGAAAGCCAAGAAAGGCACTAGAAAAATTTTGCCGTCTGCCATGAAGGTGGCGGTAAATATTTAACATCAGCAAATACGAGAGAATATATAATGTACAAGATAATAACTGCTATAATCATTTGCGCAATTCTTACAGGGTGTTTTTTAGCTAATTCTCCTCCTTTTTATGGAAGAGATGCAAGATCATATTTAACATCAAAAGGAGAAGATAGTAAAATTATACAAAAACTCATTGAATATGTACCCCTAACAAAAGATGAAGCCGAAATACTGTTTAAATACAATGATATCGCTGTTTTACATTTATTGGGGAGTAATCAAGGAACACCAGTATATATTCTAGAAAAATTAAGTGATCACTGTAACTTTGAAGTGAGAACAGGCGTTGCTTCAAATGAAAATGCGCCATTACCATTACTATTAAAATTGCGAACAAAAAATCGATATACAACTGAAAATTTGGTGTTGTCAGAGAATCCAGCGATTCCAAAAGAAATTTTACGAGAAATGTACCATAATAATGAAACATCACTTTGGGGTTTAGCAACTAATCCCAATTGTCCCGAAGAAATAATGATATTAGCAGCAAAAAGTAATGACTGGATGGATCGAAGTTCTATCGGCTCTAATCACAACATACCTATTGAACTCTTTGATATCTTAAAAAATGACACCGATTCATTAAATTTACTGCATTTAGCATCTAACCCTAAAATTCCTCGAAGCATTTTCAATGAAATTAAAGAAAAATTAAAAAACGATAAAGATGAAAGAATAAGACGTGATATAATGAACATGAAATTTCCTGGTGATGAAGTTACGAAATAAATCACTTTAAGTGCTAATAATGAACTATAAACTGATGTTACCTTTCTTGTGTGTTTTTGTTATCTGTGGCTGTTCAACTCTAAAAGAAGTTACAGAAAACGATGTCAAATTTGGCGATGATTTTATCACATTAGACAACGCAACAAATGAGCCATTTACCGGAGTTGTTGTAAAGTATTATCCTGATGGTAAAATCGAATCAAAACAACCATATAAAAATGGAAAGGTACATGGGACATATATTTCCTGGGATACAAATGGGCAGATGAGAAATTGTTTCGAATATATAAATGACCGTAGAGGGAAATTAAAATGCTGGTATGCCAATGGTAATTTATTTATAGATACAGACATGAATGAAGGGGTAGGACAAGGATATCAAATAGTATACTATGCAACTGGAGAGAAATGGTCTGAGTGGCGATGGGATCATGAGAAAGGCACTCATACTCTAAAAGAATGGTTGAGAAATGGACGGCTTGTCGCTGAAGGAACTTTCGAGAATTTCAGAAAAAACAGGAATGGAACATTTGGCGAATGGGAATATGAAATACCAGTTATCAAGAAATATTCCAAGGGAGAATTAATTGCAACAACCGATATAGACGGTAATTCAGTTGATATTGCCAAGTTGAGAAAAAAGACAGAAGAAGAGATGACTAAAGAAGGTTATGGTGAGCCAATTGGATTCAAAGCCGAATTTAAATAAAATACTCTTGACCAGAAATCCATCCGACAACAAGGAGAGAGGCGTTTAATTGGTAAACGTTATAGTCGATGAAGAAAAGAGATTACATTGTCATTTCCATATGCATAGTAATTGTCTCGATTTCATCTGTAGGCTTCTTCTTTTATAAGGGCGAGAAAAATAAATTCGACTTCACAACATCATCAAAATCCTCTTTCTCATTTGATTCTAAAGAAGGCTCGTATTGGGTAATCTATGGAACCGTAGGGAAAGGAATTTATGCAAAACCCCAGCCTATGATAATATGTCTTGGGAGTAAAAGTTTAGTTTCTAATGTCGCTTCTGGCTGGGGGTATGAAAATCAAGATGTTTTCGGGGTAGTCACCATAAACGGCAGACAACACAAAATCCCTTTGACTTGCGTTGTACTCGTAAATCCCCAGAATGATAGCTAGACGGTGCTCGAAAAGCCTTTTTTTGTGATTACAAAAAAAACTTTTCATCACACCGCCTACTTTTCTTCATCCATTTTCCAGAAAAAAACATTCCGATGTCACTTCATGCACAT
>CAIQLG010000015.1 GCA_903872565.1 uncultured Lentisphaerota bacterium
AATCCCCTTGCGGTCATCAAGCGGATCAAGGACAAGATAAAGCAGATAGAGCCGGGTCTGCCCCGGAAGATTCTCGCCGACGGCCGCAAATCGCAGATGGGCATAGTCCCGTTCTACGATCGCGCCGAACTCATAGGGGAGACGCTGGGCACGCTGAAGGACGCCCTCGTCGAGGAAATCCTGATTTGCTGTTTTGTCGTCTTCATGCTTCTTGCGCATTTCCGGTCCAACATGATGATTTCGCTGAATATCCCGCTCGCCGTTTTCGTGACGTTCATCCTGATGGCGATCTTCAAAGTTGATTCCAACCTGATGAGCCTGGGAGGTATTGCGATAGCGATCGGCACCATGGTTGACATGGGAATTGTGCTTTCCGAAAACATCGTCCGTCATTTTTCAATCGCAAAACATGGAGAGGATCCGCTTGAGGTTATCTATCGCGCCACGAGCGAAGTCTCCGGAGCGATAACAACCGCAGTTCTTACCACGATAATTTCATTCATGCCGATATTAGCGTTGGCCGGTGCCGAGGGAAAGCTCTTCAAGCCTCTTGCCTACACGAAGACATTTGCGATGTTCGCATCAATTTTCGTGGCGCTGACCGTCATCCCGGCACTTGCTCATGTTCTGATGAAAAAGCGCAGGACAAGCGAAAGGATAAAGGATGCCGCCCACATCGGGCTCATCGCGATCGGCCTTTTGACTGCTGTCTTATGGCATTTCTGGGTGGGCGCACCAATTGTCCTTGGCGGGCTGATAATGTTTGCCGAACCGCGCATCCCCGAACCTCTCAGGAAGTGGTATCCGACCGCAGTTTCGTGGATGGGGGCGCTCTTTGTGCTTGCTCTGCTGACTTTGCACTGGATGCCGCTCGGCCTGAGCACGAGCCTGACCAAAAACCTGATTTTCGTTTTCGGTGTAAACCTTGCGTGGACCTCGTTGCGGCTCATCTTCATCAACTGGTATCCCCAGCTTCTCGACTGCTTCCTGAAATATAAATTCCGCTTCCTTTCGGTTCCGGTCGCAATGCTGATTTTCGGACTCATGGTCTGGCAGGGATTTGATGGCGTATTCGGATGGGTGCCGAAAACTCTGGCGCGGGCAGGAGTCGCGGAATCATCCGTCCGAGGAACAGACACATGGAACTATCTCCAGCATAAGTTTCCCGGCATGGGGCGCGAATTCATGCCCGCTCTGGACGAGGGCGCCTTCCTTTATATGCCGACCATAATGCCGCACGCCGGGATCAGCGAGGCACTTGACATCGTGCAGAAACAGGACATGTCGATCCGTGCGATTCCGGAAATAGAGACAGTGGTCGGAAAAATCGGACGGGCGGAAACATCCCTCGACCCGGCGCCGATTTCCATGATAGAAACACTGATAACATACAAGCCGGAATATGGTCCGCCCGATCCGCAGACCGGGGAACGGAAAAGACTGTGGCGCGAAAAGATAAGAACAAGCGATGACATCTGGAAGGAGATTGTCTCCGCGGCTGCAATACCGGGAAGCACGTCGGCGCCCAAACTCCAGCCGATAGCCGCGCGTCTGGTCATGCTCCAGTCTGGAATGCGATCTCCGATGGGAATCAAAATCTTCGGAAACACCCTCAAGGAAATAGAACATACGGGCTTCAAGATTGCCGAGGTGCTCAAGCATTCTCCCGGCGTCAATCCCGAAACAGTGCAGGCCGACCGCGTGATGGGCAAGCCATATCTGGAAATAGACATTGACCGTGAAAAAATCGCCCGCTACCGCCTGAGCATACAGGATGTCCAGGACGTCATAGAAGTCGCCGTCGGCGGGATCCGCGCCACCACAACGGTCGAAGGCCGCGAGCGTTATCCCGTCCGTGTCCGCTACGAACGCGAACTTCGCGACAGCACCGATGCCCTTGGAAAGATAGTAGTGCCTTCCTCGGATGGCGTGCAAATCCCGATTTCACAGCTGGCGACCATAAACTATGTCGCGGGCCCGCAGGAAGTCAAAAGTGAAGACACATTCCTCGTGTCGTACGTCCTGTTCGACAAACTACCAGGTTATGCGGAAGTTGACGTGGTGGAGTCGGCGCAGAAGCTTCTCGACGAGAAACTGGCGAGCGGCGAACTCCAGTTTCCATCCGGAACTCATGCGAAATTCGCAGGCACATACGAGAATCAACTCAGCTTCCAGAAGCAGTTCAATGTCATTTTGCCAATATGCCTCCTTGTTATTTTCATGCTGATTTACTTTCTTTTCCGTAACACAGCCATCACAAGCCTGATCTTCGTGCAGATAGCGGTGGCCTGGGCGGCCGGATTCATCGGGCTCTGGCTCGCCGCACAACCCTGGTTCCTAGACTTTTCCGTCTTCGGACACAATCTCCGTGCGGTTTTCCACCTGAGGGAATACAATCTCAGCGTGGCGGTATGGGTTGGCTTCATCGCATTGTTCGGCGTTGCCTGCGATGACGCGCTGATCATCACAAGCTATCTCGAGCAGATGTTCGCGGCCAGGAAGGCGCAAAATGTGAATGAAATCCGGGGCATGGTTGTCGAAGGCGGTATAAAGCGCGTGCGCCCATGCCTGATGACCACAGCCACGACTGTCCTCGCGCTTCTGCCAATCCTGGCCTCCAGCGGAAAAGGTGCCGACATAATGATCCCGATGGCTCTGCCAATTTTCTTCGGCATGACGTTCGAGCTAATAACTCTTTTCATAACTCCTGTCCTCTACTGCATGTATAGGGAATACAGGCTGGGGAGGGAAGAGGCAAGTCGGTAATCGGTTATCGGTTATCGGTTATCGGTTATCGGTTATCGGTTATCAGTTATCAGTTATCAGTGGACGGTTTCCGCGAATCAGGAAATCTGAACATATGGTTAAACAGGAGAAAAAAATGAGAAACGCAAAAATAGTATGGAAGAACGATCTTGCCACCGGACTTGAACTGATAGACAAGCAGCACAAGCAATTCATCAAACTTTTCAACAAGCTACTCGACAGTTCGATTAAAGGAAATGATGCTGGAATCGTGGTTGATTCGTTTATGTTTCTTAAATATTACATCCTGGAACATTTTGGTGTCGAGGAATCAGCCATGCTTGAATATAAGTATCCGCACTCCGCCCAGCATAAGAATATGCATCAGTATTTCCGAAACGAAATCGAACGGCTGGAATTGAGTCTCAAAAACAATACTCCTCCGCATGAAGTAACCATTAAACTTAACTACTTGATAGTCAACTGGTTTTTGAATCATATAAAAGTTGAAGACAAGAAGTTATGCACTTATCTCCTGTCGGAAGTTGAAGGCGACAAGCAGAAACTGCTTGGAAGGCTTAACAAGATAGTCAAAGGCTTTTTTCAGCCTAAGATGAAAACGTGATCGTATTAGGAAATAGTATTTTGGGCAGATTCGCTGCATGACTTGAAGCTTGTAGCCATGGTCACCTGTCCTGCGAAGCCTTGGCATAGTAGGATGTTGGCCGTGCAGTCGACTCCAGCATCCGCCTACGCAAGAAGCTACGGCGAGACATGTGGAGGCGGCTACATAAGTCTCCGCCGAGGCGGATTAAGTTCATCGTATAGGAAATTGTATTTTCCTAAGGAATGCCGTATGGCTTGAAACTTGTAGCCACGGCCATGTTGGCCGTGCAGTCGCCTCCAACATGGAGGCGGCTACATAAGTTCCGGTATAGCCGGTTAAGTTCAGAAATGTGCAGGGGCGTTCGCCGCAGCACTATTCGACTTTTGTGGATCGGGTGTTCATGGTAGGGTTATCGCCCATGCCGGAGTAGGGTTGTAACCCATATGAAAGATATTACTGCCCTCTTATATTGTAAAAGATAAAAAAAAGGCGTAAACTCTGGCGAAAAGTTTTAACGAAAGGCATGAGAATAATAATCATTATTATTTATAAAAAGCTCTTGACAACTAGATAATTACCATCATATTTTAATTATAAAATTATGATATTTAAAATCAACAATTAAATAATTAAGGGAGAAAAATATGAGTATCAGGAAAGTTGCAACGTTGTGGGGAATCGTGCTGGTGGTGGCTGTTCTTTTCTGGGGCGACCCATGCCCTGCGCAGACACCCGACTTGTCGCTGCCAAATTTTACAAACAGCCCATTGCTCAGGAAATTTGTTGACTCATTGCCTGGATTGGGTGCGGCGGGCGCAAACAACCTTGGGCAGTATATTCCTGTCGCCATTCCGGACACGGCAACCTATCCTGGCTCCGACTACTATGAAATAGAGTTGGGCGAATATACCCAGCAGATGCACTCGGATCTGCCCGCGACCAAATTTAGGGGATATCGGCAGACCAACATGGGGGGGAGCGGATTTCATTATCTGGGGCCTCTAATAATTGCCCAGCGGAACAGGCCGGTGCGAATAAAATTCACCAACAACCTTCCCACAGGCACCCATGGCAATCTGTTTATTCCAGTTGATACCACCGCTAATGGTGCAGGGGTGATACCACAAGGTATCACAGCCTTCACTATAACGAATGGGGGTTCAGGCTACTCATGTCCGACTGTCGCCATCACGGGCGGTGGCGGATCCGGAGCCAGAGCAACTGCCACAATAAACAACGCTGGGGCAGGAACTATTAGCAGCATCGCAGTCACCTCTGGAGGTGTAGGTTATTCTGTTCCCACTGTGACATTCACCGGAGGTGCTCCAATCGTGCCTGCCTCCGCAACCGTCACGGTGACGGCTGGCGCCATCTCTAACATTAACCTCACTTATGGAGGGATTGGATATACTTCCGCGCCGTTGGTAACAATCACGGGCGGCGGCGGAACCGGAGCCACGGCACATGCCACAATATCGGCCGGTGGAGTGGTAGATACCCTTAATATTGATAATCCAGGCACCAACTATTCTGTTCCCACTGTCACCATTGCAGGCGGCGGTGCCTCAGTAAACGCCACCGCAACCGCTACGATAACGTCCGGGGCTATCACCCTGATAACGGTCGTGACGCCGGGCGCAGGCTACTCCGCTCCTACCGTCGCTATTTCCAATGGTGGCGGAGCAGGAGCCACCGCCATAGCCACAGTCACAGCTGGCGCGGTCACAGGAATAACTCTCACTGCCCCGGGCACAGGCTACACATCCGACCCCGATGTTGCCATCGAGCCACCTCCGGGTTTTCCGGGTCCTGGCTTGTTGACTGCCACTGCGACGGCGACAGTGCATACTGGAGGAGGCTACTTCTCTCAGAACCGCGCCACCCTCCATATGCACGGCGGATTTACCCCGTGGGTAAGCGATGGAACCCCACATCAATGGACCACCCCTGCGGGAGAGCCAACCTCCTTCACCAGGGGAGCGAGCGTTGCGGATGTTCCCGACATGGGCCCCTCCGCCCCCATAGCTGTCAAGCTAAGGCTAAAGAAGTGGAGTAAAAAGGCTATTCTTTTAGTTTGAAGAGCTGCACATTGAGTTCCACCAGCCTCTCGACAATGCATTTCATCTTCTTGTAATTGCCGATCATTTTTTTTGCGT
>CAIQLG010000016.1 GCA_903872565.1 uncultured Lentisphaerota bacterium
AGTATCGAGAAAGGATATAACCGTGAGTAGATTTCGTAAGATATCACATGTGATATGGCATTGCCAATATCACATAGTATGGGTGCCCAAGTACAGATATAGGATGCTGGATGGAGTTCTCAAGGAGGAACTCCGTAAGAGTCTACATGTGTTTTGCGGGCAGAAAAGTTGTGAGATATTGGAACTGAAGATTCAGAAGGAGCATGTTCATATGATTGTAATGGTTCCTCCGAAGGTTTCGATCTCGGATTTGATGGGAGTCCTGAAAGGACGATCTGCAATTCGTCTTTTTCGGAATTACCCAGATTTGAAGGTGAAGCCATACTGGGGGAATCATTTCTGGGCTGATGGTTATTGTGTTGACACAGTTGGCCTAGACGAGGAAATGATCCGCAAGTATGTGCGGTATCAGGAAAAAGAAGAGCGTAACATGGAACAACAAATGCATTTAAACCTAAAGTAACGATGAAACTGTGGGAACAGTTTCAAGCTTGCCTCCTCTGGGGGCAAGCCACAAGCCGCCCTTTGGGTGGCCAAGGCAAAGCCACGTCCTTTGGGCGTGGATTTTTACTATAGTGTTGCCAGCCTCGGCTGGTTCTCTATGGGAAAAGCAAGATATAAACATATACTATTTCTGCGAAATACGCAAATTTATCTCACACCTTCAGTGCTTGATTATTGGGGACTCATTCTTCCCAGGGCTTTTTCCTATCTAGCATACACATTTTTTCTGCTACCACTGACTAGTTGTCTATAACCGTTATGTTGTAACATTTGTGGCTAAAAAGTAGGCCAAGTCTCGATGAGACTGGCATTTTTGTGGCGGCTTCATCGAAGCCTGCCCTACTTAAAAACATCAGGCAAAACATTTGTTATAATTCACTCTAGGGATTATACTGTTTATGAATTCAACATAACGCGGTATAGATACATTTTTATGGATGATGAGAAAATTTCAGGACTGGTGATGGAACTGTTCCGATGTGAGCATCCCAACGAGGATGTCAAGCTCTTCCTGTCGTCGGATCTCACGATGCATCAGCACTATGGTTCAGACTGCCTGATCGTCACCGACAAAAATGTGCTGGTATATGTCCTGAGCGGAAAAAAAGTCGTCGTCCATCATTCGATTCCGCTTGACTCGCTGAAGCTGGCGAAAATCACCCCGCAGGTTGGAATCATCTCGCTCTTTGTCGAGCCAAGGGAGGGACCACCGCTTAAGCTGATTTCATTTTCCCAGATCAGAAGCCAGTTATTCTCGCTCGCGGCCGAAGATATAAACCATCTGATAAACAATGAATCTCTTTCGGACAGATCTGCGCTGAAAGTTAATGACTGCCTTTTCTGCGGTAAGCCGATTCCTGCAGAATTGAACAAATGCCCGAGATGCACCGACCGCAAAGGAACACTTCTGCGAATCTCGCAGTTCGCCCTGGTCTACAAGGGGTCTCTAATACTGATTCTTCTGACAATGCTTCTCGGCACCGCTTTTGGCCTGCTGACCCCGTATATGAGCAAACTTTTCATAGATGTGATCCTGAAACCGGATCCGGTCACCGGCATTTTTCCCAAGGCGGCTTGGCTCGTACCTGCGTCGCTGGTACTCTTTGCCGCTTATTTTCTTCAGATGTTTTTAGGTGGAATCCAGGAACGGCTGTCAGGAATTCTCGGCTATAACACTGTCGCAGATGTCCGAGGCCGCGTCTATGAGAAACTTCAGGAGCTTTCACTCGCCTTTTTCGACAGACATCAGACCGGGGCGTTGCTCGCCAGAGTAAATCAGGACACACAGGAACTTCAGCGCCTGCTGGTTGACTTCATTCCCGTTACCATCGAATCAATCTTCATGTTTTTCGGAATCGGAGTGTTCCTCTTCATTTTAAGTTGGAAGTTGACGTTGTTCGTGCTGATCCCGGTTGTCGGTATTGTTGTTTTCATTAGGACGGCATTCCCGAGTTTCTGGATCTACTTCCATCGCTATTTCCATCGGCGCTCCAAGCTGAGCGCGGTGGTCAGCGATTCGCTATCGGGCATCCGCGTGGTCAAGGCATTCGGGCAGGAGCGGCTTGAAACCGACAAGTTCCAGAAATACAGCCTCAGCTATCGTGATGCCGGCGTTGACATGGCAAAGCGATGGAGCATTTTCCATCCGATATTCCATCTCTTCATCATGTCAGGAGCCGTCATTGTCTGGTATATCGGGGGAAAACTCGTGTTCTCCGGCGAAATGACCCTAGGGTCGGTCGTTGCGTATTCTGGCTATCTCATGATGTTCTATCGGCCAGTCTTCATGATCACCCGGATGCTAGACATGATCACCAACGCCATGAGCGCTTCTGAACGGGTCTTCGACATACTCGACACCAAGCCGCTGATCAAGGATTTGCCGGATGCGGCCTCGTTCCCGGATATAAAGGGAGAAATAGAATTCAAGGATGTCACTTTCGGATACGACAAGTTCAAGCCGGTGATCAAAAATCTGTCAATTAAAATCAGCCAGGGCGAAATGATCGGCCTCGTAGGAAAGAGCGGCGCCGGGAAAAGCACGGTCATCAACCTGATCTGCCGCTTATACGATGTGGATCAGGGGGGGATTCTGCTCGACGGCACAGACTTGCGCCAGATAAGGCAGAATGATCTGAGACAGAATGTCGGCATCGTGCTACAGGACACCTTCCTTTTCAATGGCACAATCTACGACAACATCAGCTATACGAGGCCAACTGCAACCCGCGGGGAAGTCATCCGGGCGTCAATGGATGCCAACGCGCATGAATTCATCCTCCGCAAGCCGGATGGTTATGACACGGAAGTCGGGGAGCGCGGCAACAATCTTTCCGGCGGCGAAAAACAGAGGATCTCAATTGCACGGGCTATACTTCGCAATCCAAAAATACTGATCCTCGACGAGGCGACATCTTCGGTGGACACACAGACCGAGAAAAAAATCCAGGATGCGCTCGAACGGCTGACAAAGGGCCGCACTACGATTGCCATTGCACACCGGCTCTCGACGCTCAGAAATTGCGATCGCCTCGTCGTCATAAAAAACGGCGAAATAGCGGAGGTCGGCACACATCAGGAACTTCTGGAGAAAAAAGGAGTATTCCATGAACTTGTGCAGATGCAGAGCGAACTTGCTCAGATCATGGCGGTGGAAGGATGAATAAAATGGGACCACAGGAAATAAAATTCGAACGGGATCCGGCAGGCCATCTCAACTGCCGCCTAGCCGATGGAACCTTTTACGAACAGGTGCATTGCGTGTCGCTGTTCCCGCTCTCGATGCCGGAACAGTTCGTCTCTGTCGTGAAAGAAGTGGAACAGGAATTAGAGGAAATCGGAGTGCTGACAGGACTGGAGAAATTTCCCTCCGAACAACGGCAGATAATCCGGCTTGCTATCAGCGAACGATATTTCGTTCCGGAAATTCTCGACATAAAAAGGCTTGACCGCAGACATGGCATTTTCGAGTGGGAAGTGATAACGGACCGCGGAGAAAAAATCTTCTACCAGATCAACCCGAAGGAAAGCATGACATTCAACAACGTCGGCGTCCTGCTCGTGTCGGACATAGAAAAATGCCGCTTCAAGATCGGCAACCTCGAAAAACTTCCTCCCAGAGCAATGGGTTTCATCGAACAGATACTTCTTTAAAAATAGATTATATCGCAGGTAGAACTGGGTTTCCCTTATTATGCATAATTCGCAAAAGTAGGTCTGGTTTCGATGAAACCAGACATGCCAAGTCTCATCGAGACTTGGCCTACTCCTCTCCAGAACATTGCCTCGGACTGGTATATCACACCCTTTCAGGGCTAAATCGGGAACGATATTTGTAATGCGAGTTTTATGTGTTTCCGCTATCGGTGGAGGGTCGAGTTCCACCTCGACCGCTCTATGGACGGCGTGGAAACCGTCCCTCCAAAGAAGCTATTTGCCGAAAAAGACTGACGGGTTACCAATATTTTGATCAGCGAATATTGATAAATGAAGCTCCCGCTTGTATTTTATAGGGTGAAGAAAAATTCTGCATATCGGTAAGAAAAATGAAAAATCATGCCATCATACCTAAATTGATTTTTTTTTGCCGCTAGGTTAGATTTTTCACTTGTTTTTTATTGAAATGCCCTCTATAGTGTTCATAGCGGTAAATACCGCTATGAAAGGAGCATAATATGGCATTTTTACGTGTAAGAGATACAAAATC
>CAIQLG010000017.1 GCA_903872565.1 uncultured Lentisphaerota bacterium
GCTACATAAGTCCCGGCGTAGCCGGTTAAGTTCACAAAAGGAGCAATCAATGAATTTGTATCGTTTAGTGAAGCGTCTGACTGTTTCAGCTTCGGTTCTGGCCGCCGCCAGTTTCTGCGGCTGCACCTCTGAACACCAAGACACCAAGACTGCCGCCAAACCGGATGCAATTGCCGCCAG
Organism: uncultured Lentisphaerota bacterium; assembly: GCA_903872565.1. Classification (GTDB taxonomy): domain Bacteria; phylum Verrucomicrobiota; class Lentisphaeria; order Victivallales; family GWF2-50-93; genus CAIQLG01. The sequence continues at coordinate 181 of CAIQLG010000017.1, forward strand.
CCTCGTGCTGGCCGAGAATGGGAAGACGGACTACCAGATCGTGATCCCCGACAAAAGCAAGGAGGAGGTCGTTGACAACTGGCTTTTCGCGGCCGCGAAGCTGATGCAGTCGGCGTTCGAGAAGAACGGTTTCAAGATTGATGTCGTGCAGGAGGGGGCGAAGGCCGCGGACAAGCCCGGCATCTACCTCGGCGCGACCGGATTCGCAAAGAAAAACGGCATCAATGTCGAACAGCATGACGACTGGACGTATTACCAAAAGGCCGTCGGCAAGGATCTTATCATAGCCGGTAACGACAAGAAGGATCCTTTCGCCACCATCCGGGGCACGAAAACGCCGCTCGCACTGCTTGGAACGGTCAAGGGCGTCTGCGACTTTCTGCGCGAATATGCAGGCGTGCGCTTCCTTTTTGCAGCCGGGGACAGGTTCAACAAGGACGGTTCACTTAATATGAATACGAGGAGCCTCGCATTCACTCCAGTGAAAAAGATCGCGGTGCCGGAAAAACTCGACCTCAAAAAAACGCCGATGATGCGTGCAAACTGTGACTTTGCATTGGAGTCTGTCTGGCACATAGCGCTGAATTATTTCCCGCCGCTGAGCCACATCGTGGGGGGGATGGCAGCCCCTGCGGGGACGGCAGTCGGTTGGCCGCTGGCGACCGAATATGCCAAGAGCCATCCGGAATATTTCGCGCTGACCAAGGACGGGAAACGCGCCTGCGACCTACGACCTCATGACGCATATGCGATGGCGGTTTGCGCAGCCGGTAAAGGTGTGCAGGATCTCATGTACATGGAAGCTGAAAAACTGATAGCGGACGGCAGGAAAACGATCACGATAGGCTGTATTGACGGCTATGGGCTTAGCCAGTGCAACTGCGAAGAATGCTGCAAGCTTTTCGGCATGAAGGCCGAAAATTGGGAGCAGATCTGGGCCAGAGGGCGTTCCGGCAAGCTCTGGCAGGCGTTTTTCCAGATAACCGAACGCATACGCGAAAAATATCCGGATGTGAAGATTACTTTACTTAACTACCAGGACACCCCGATATCTGCGGAGATCATCAAGAAATTCCCGGAGAATGTGATCCCACAGATACAGTTCGCCTCGCAGCTCGATTTCGACAGGCTCAAAGGCGTTGAATTTCCTGCGGGAATCGGCGGCTTCGAGGAAACCTTCACCACATTTGGGCAGGCTGGGCCGTATCTGCCGGAACGGACACCCGAGCATATGTCGGAAGTCGTGCAGGCCATGGCGCGCAACAACGTGAAATGGTCTTCGCGCGACGGATCGATCGGCTATGTGCGCGGGATGCAGGCGCCGGCCTACTATGTCTACGGCCGCATGATGGACGACCCCGCGGCCGACTGGAAGGCCATCTACAAGGAGTTCTGCACAGCCGCGTTCGGCAACGTGGAATCGCAGATGACAAGTTTCTTCGACCTCCTTCATCAGCAAATCGCGGTCTATTCCGACTTCTTTGGTGTCATGATGCCC
>CAIQLG010000018.1 GCA_903872565.1 uncultured Lentisphaerota bacterium
ATAACAAATCAAAGATGATTGCAAATAATAGGTGGCACAACAAAAATAATTTTAAAATTCACATGTTGAAAATAGGAGGGGGACAACTTTTGCAAAAAAAACAGAAAAATAATCTTCATAGGTAAAATTTATTTCCCGTTTGTTTTGAGTGCGGAAGTCGGGCTAGTGTTTGGAGATAACCATCGCGCTTGTCTTTGTCGCCAGCATTCTTTGCGTAGAATGAAATATTCTTGAAAATATAAGTGCAACGAAGCGGGCACTCAATGCTGTGGAGAAAGCTCAAGCCATCTGGAAAGCCAGGCCACAGTGTGTGGCCAGATGCGCTTGGTCCAGGCGTTTTCCGGGTCATACATGAAGCCATGCCCGGAACCAGGCGTGGGCAGGAATTCGAAAGGCCTGGCAGCTTTCATGAGGGCTGTGGCAAAGGTGATACTCTGTTCATAGTGAACGATGGGGTCGTCCGGAGCGTGGGTCAGCATCAGGGGTGCTGTATGGCTATCCACATGCGCCGATGCGGGCGGGATCGAGATTCCATTCGGCCGCATGTGCTCGGAGCCAGCGCATGGCGCACTGGCAATCGTCGAGAGCGGCGGGATAAATGTGATCCGGTGCCAGGCGGTAGCTGGCGGTGGCGGTGACAAAGCCGTACCTTGACAGTTCCCGTGCATGCCAAGTGAATGATGTCCGTTTGCCGGTGGTCCATCCGCCGCCGTGGATGAAGAGGACTACAGGTCGGAGTCCTTCCCCCTTTTCAGCTGCGAACACTTCCATTTCCAAGGCGGTATTGCAGATCGTGCGATATACAACAGTCTTCGGGGCTGACACGGTTATTGCCTCCTATTTTCAAAAAATGCTAAATTCCGAACTCCTGATCCGCTGAAAATGATAATGTCTCAAAATTCCACCACCGGGGGGGGGGATTTTCATCCAGATTTCCCGGCTGCAACCCTTTTTTAGATACAACCTCATTTTCCACATAGCGCTATTGAAGCTACGAGTCAGGAAATCTGAAATATAATGTGCGGAGCAGGTTTTTCAATCTAAGGAGCTGTCAGTACTAATTTGCAATCAAAAGGCAGGGCGATAAGGTGCCGTGAAAACTACTGTAGCCGCCCCCATGTTGGGGGCGAACACGGCCAACATCCTACTATGCCAAGGCTTCGCAGGACAGGTGTCCGTGGCTACAACACGCACACACATATTATTACTCGTCCACTGATTGCAAATTAGTATAGGTGATAAGTTTTTCAATTAACGCTCCGATGCAGAACCTGAAATCTCGTAGCCGCCATTCCCCTTGGAATATCCGAAAGGGAGCCCAGTTAAATCACTCACTGGGATTTCAGGCAGGAACTTGGGTGCTAGCAGCGCGAGTTTTTCCGGATATGCGCCATTTAGATTCTTGTATTCCTCAAGCGCAAGCAAGATCCGTATTTCCTGGGAGCGCGTCTCTATTTTTGCTGTTTTCAGACGCAAACCATGTAGGGAGGGAGCAATCATTCTTGTCAAGATGCAGTATTTAGGAAGGTGGTTGAGGAGCATTTCATCATCATTTAACATTGAATCGGCGCTAGTTCTATAGTATGGCTGATTGTATTCCGCCCGGTAACCGCCCATTATCTTCAGGTATTCCTGATAATCCTTTTTTGCAAATGGCCTGTACAAGAACAATAGAGGCATGAAATAGCTGCCAGCGAATTTGTTGCCTGCAATCATGCAGAACTCGGAGGAACTCAAACTGCCGGAAAGAATCCGTTCGAAAACCCAGCCGCCAAAGCAGACACTTTCCCCATCGATGGCTTTTTTCATGGACTGAGCGTATGCAGTCCTTTCGGGAGCCAGTTCTGACACGATCTTTTCAGCCTGATCCTGGCGTATCCCATATCGCGACAGATTCTGCGAGATGAAATCAAGATAGATATTGCTGCAGGCGTAGTATATAAGCTGCGAAATCAGCAGAGGCTCGGTCTTCGAATGCAGGCTGAGCTTTAGTCCGGTGAGTATGGTTTCCCAGGCTTTGTCTCGCTGTCCTTCAAGCATCTCCATCTCCGCCTTCAGGCAGATCAGCCTGGAGATCTCTCTCAGGCTGCTCAGGTGCGGCATAAGCAAACTTGGACCGTCCTCATAGGGGAGATTGAAATTCATTCCCGGCTTGGCTGCGGCCTTCTGGCAAAGTTCAAAAATCTGACGGAAAGAGTCCTTGCCCAGGATCTCGCGGATACGCACAGCATTCGCACTGCACTGGTTCTCAAAATCATCCACGGTCTCCTTTTTTGAATGGGAGAGGGTGTAGAGTTCCTTCAAGTCCATGCTGTTACCGCCTGAATTGTTCATGGAGGAAGTACCGTCCGTCATTAGAGAAAATATCTGCTGGTATTCAACACTTGCGTTCTTTGCCGGCGGCAAAGACGGCGGGGCAATGTCCCTTATCGTCATGGGTACCCCGGACGCCTTGAGCTTGTCCAACTCGCACCGCAGATCTCTTCCCCATTTGATATTCAGAACCGTGTATGCGATTGCGAATATCGCAATCAAAGCCAGGAACAAACATCCGCATACTAGAAAGAACTTCTTAAAAAAAAACTTGTTCAATTTCATGTTGCACCTCTGTCATTGTTATTGCAGTTTAAATTCTTCAAACCTACTGAGAAACGGCTTCATAGTCTTTTCCCCGGGTACGCTGGCGAGCAATGAACTGTATTCCCGTCCGAACCCCATATCCTCCAGGATTTTCATGTTTTCGGAGTGAGCCTCGCTATTTTCCCAACATGGTCCGAAAGCGAGCTGCATATCCCGTGCCTCCATCCAGTTGAAGAAGGCGAGGATGCCAATGAAAAGAACAAGTGAAGCCGCCAGTGCGAGCACGCGCCGGAACTGCATGTGCAGGACTGTCACTTCATTTTTCGCGAGCCAGGCGGCATGTGCATTTGCAAGCACCTCCGGCCTGAACTCCACCGATGGAGAGGCCAGACTTAATTCCTTCAACTTTGTTTCGATGTCCTTATTCATATCCGAATCCTTTCATCTGTTCTCGCAGCTTTTCAACGGCGTAGCGATAACGGCTCGCCACAGTGTTCTGCGAAATTCGCATCAGCTGCGATATTTCCTCGAACGTCATCTCCTCGTAAATCTTCAGCACCACGACCTCCCGCTGTTCGTCAGGAAGGTTGTCGACTGCCTTTCTGACAGCATCCAGCTCGTCGGCGCCCCACTTGTCCTTGTCATCCTCACGCACCTCGAGATATTGCGCGTATCCTGAGAGTGTCTCTTTCTGGCTCGTCCTCTTTCTGAACATCTGGAATGCCAGGTTCCGCGCGATGGCAAAAAGATATGTTCTCAGATTAGAGGCCGCTCCGATCTGTTCGCGTTTGCGGGCGATTGCCATGAACAGCTCGTTCAAAACATCCTCCGCGTCCGAAGGGGATTTGACAATGGACACGAGATATCCGAACAATCGTTTCCCAAAATGCTCGTAGACCAGATCCAGGGCCGAAGGATCATCATCCTGAAATTTCTTCTGGATAATCAGCGCAATTTCCATTTCATCCGGCATGAATTCCCTGTCTCCTAGCACTTTTATACAAGAAAGATGCTTCTGGAAGCAAAATTTGTCTTTGGAAAATAAAAAAATCAGAGTTTCTGATGCAATTACCTCAGTGAATTAGAGGCTTGCTGACGGTGGCATGATCATTTAATACGAAAGAATGAACATATTTCACATTTTAAAGATAGCAAATATAATTATAATGTACAAGATACAGGAAAGGATTTATACCATGAACAGAGAATTAGATGTGAAAAAATATTTGGACGACTTGGAAAATAGAATTGATCCCGCCGTGGAAACCGACCTGTTGACACAGTGGCGGCAATTCTTAACCGATGGCGCTGAAGGTCAGGTCTTTATGCCCAGGCGCACTCCGGTTTCCCCGGCGAAATTAGAGTATCCACCCATTATGCTCAATGATGCGATCAATGACTTGACGTTCAAATCAATGCTGCTTGGTCAAATTGGAGGGATTAACGATTTGATCAGTTCCAAGAGTGGAGAGGTTCCGGCGCTTAGAGCCAACTACGGGTGTAATATTATCCCCTCGTTGTTTGGGTGTAAAATATACATGATGGAGAAAGAATTGAATACGCTTCCAGGTGCGTTCCCTTTGCCTGGAGGAGTGGATATGCTGAGAAAGTGCCTTGACCACGGAGTGCCGGACATATTGGCAGGGCAAGGAAAACAAGTCTTTGATTGTGTTGAATATTTTATTGACAGCCTGCGGGATTATCCAAAGTTGCAGAAGTATTGCCATGTATACCACCCTGATGCTCAAGGAGTATTGGATATTGCAGAAGTAATTTACGGGTCTGAAATCTTTCTGGCTTTTTACGATGAACCGGCACTGATGCATGAATTTCTCCAATTGATAACCAAGACGTATGTCAGCTTCATGGATAATTATTTCAATTTAGTGCCACCCAAGGAGGATTTTAATTGCCATTACGGATGGATGCATCGGGGGAAAATTCGCATGAGTCTGGATTCATGTGTCAATTTTTCCCCTGAGATGTATGAGGATTTCAGTTTGCCTTATGATAAAATCCTCTTACATCGCTATGGGGGAATAATTCATTCATGTGGCAAGGTGGATCATTTTGTCAACAGCTTAAATCTGATTGGTGAAGGATATTATGGTTTCAATTTATCCCAGCCTCACCTCAATGACATGGAAAAAGTTTTTGCAAGCACCATTGATGTTGGTGTGAGAATCCTGAGTCTCGATCCGAAGGCTGTACAAAAAGCCCAGGATCAGCACCGCAACCTGCGCGGCTTAGTGCACATGCCGTCTTCTTAAGGAAGCCTCCGACGTATATCTTCAGATTTCCTGCCTCGTAGCTTCACCCGCAAAACAAAAGGTTCACGATCAACCCAAGTCCTCTAACCTGGAGACAAAGGGCAAAACCCAATCTGCAGAGGACAAAACCCAACCTGTAAAAGTAAAACAGCCACCTAACCCGTTTTTCGCATGAAAAACGGGTTTAAACCCAAATTCCTTCAAATCCTAAGTCCTAAGTCCTTGGTAATCAACAAAAATATTTTAAAACCTGATTTGTTGTGCCTGCTATTTTCAATTATTTTTCATTTTTTTATTGATTTTCATTTCCTCCATCCGATCTTATTCCTAAAAGGACATCATGTATTTCAGAACGAAAAAGACAAAGACGACACCAGTGCTCCAGTTAGTTGAGGGATATCGCGACCGTAGAGGAAAAGTTATACAGAAAGTGGTTGCATCTTTCGGAAACCTTCCTGTACCGAATCGCGAACGCAAGGAGATAGCGCAGGAGATAGAGAACAGGCTTGCCGGACATCAGTCGCTTTTCCCCCTTAGTCCATCGGTCGCGAAATGGTCGGACATAATAATGAAGAGGATAGACGAGCCGAAGCTCCTGTCCACACGTTATCCCACCGGCAACATATCCGATGACGAAGAGGTTGCCGATGGTGTTCTCGTCGACCGTGTGGAGCACGAAAACGAGACAGATCTCGGAACGGTACTTGTTCTGAGGACCGCATGGGAAAATCTCGGGATGGGCGATTTCCTTAGAGTCTCAGGCTTCTCCGAATCACAAATTAACGCCGCGGCAGCCAGTGTGTTCAACCGTCTCGCCGATCCTGTGAGCGAGCACGAAATGCCGCTCTGGTGTTCTACGGTGTCGCTGGACGAACTGTTGAACGACAGGCTCGGAGCCTCCGGCGACGACAGATTCTACAGGATATCGGATGCGCTTCTCGATGTCCGCCACGGGCTCGAAAAGCATTTGCGCGAGAAGGAGAAAAGTCTCTTCAATCTCAGCAGTTCAATCATACTGTACGACCTGACAAACAGCTATTTCGAGGGCGAATGCCGCAGAAATCCGAAGGCGAAACGGGGACATTCGAAGGAGAAGCGGGACGACTGTCCGCTTCTCTCTCTCGGACTTGTCCTTGACAGCCAGGGCTTCATCATCGGGCACGAAGTGCTCGAAGGGAACCGCAACGACTGCAAGACCCTTGTGGACATGGTGAAGGTGCTCGGGAGACACAGCGACATATCTTCAAGACCTGTGATTGTGGTTGACGGCGGAATAGCGACCGCGGAAAATCTGGAATACCTCAGGGCAAACGGATATGAATACGTGGTGGCCGGAAAACGGCAGGGCAGAACAGAATTCCACGAGGACTTCTGCGACCATGATTCGTTTTCCATCATTCAGGGGCGCGACATAAAAAAGCCGGTATTCGTCAAAAGAACCATGAAAGATGGCGAACTCATAATCCTCTGCCGGAGCGAAAACCGCAAGGAGAAGGAAGATGCGATACTCAGCAGAACCGAGGAGAAGTTCCTCGAAGAGATCAGTTCCTTCTCGAAGAAGCTGAAGAGCCCCAGGTCGAAGATCAGACATCCCGAAGCCGTTCAGAGGAGTATCGGACGGCTCCAGCAGAAATATTCAAGAGCCGCAAAATTCTATACGGTAACATACGAGTCCGGGAATCTCACGTGGACGAAGCTTTCCTCCCACGCCGAGAGCACGTCCCTGCACGGATGCTACTTTTTGAGGTCGAGCCTGACAGACCTGCCCGACGAAGATGTCTGGCGGCTGTATATCAGCCTCACAAGGGTGGAGGAGGCCTTCAGGAGCATGAAGACGGAACTCGGACTAAGACCATTCCGTCACCACAGGGAGGACCGCTGCGAAGCGCACGCATGGATCACAGTGCTTGCATATCACCTCCAGAGATGGATCGAGCACTCGCTCGAACTCTCCGGATGTCCCGTCACATGGAACTCACTGAAGATGCTTCTCCAGACGCACTGCTATTCGACAATGATAATACCATCGAAAGATGGCGTGATAAGGAAAATACGCAAGGCCGGAAAACCGGACGAGCGACAGAGGACCATATATCAGAAACTGAACGTGGAGTATAGAAACCTCCCGGTGAATAAAACCATAAAATCCTGAAAAATGTTGTGCCTGTTTTGTGTAAGTGGTTGATAATCAACAAGGTCATTTTTTATGGTGCGAAATTTGGGCTAGGACAGGCGGCCGTGGCTATAAATTTCCGACCATTCAAACATCCCGCGAAAATACAATTCCCTAATATTTTTATGTCTAGTTTTGCTACTAAAACGTGAAGCTAATCCCTGGGACGGTAGTGAACAGAGACACTAATATGCTCCCTTGCCCGTTATGACGGCTGGAATTGTGAGGAGAAGTATTCTGATGTCCTTCCAGAAACTTTTGCTCCGGATATATTCCTTGTCAAGTTCAGCTTGTATTTTGAATGGGATGTCGCTTCTGCCCGAGATCTGCCATGTGCAGGTTATTCCAGGTTTTGCATGGAGGCGTTTTCTGTCCTCCAACGTGTATTCCGCGACTTCTCGCGGGACAGGAGGTCTTGGTCCCACAAGGCTCATGTCACCGATTAGGACATTTAAAAGTTGCGGGAGTTCGTCAATGCTGAATTTCCTGATGAACGCGCCTATTTTTGTTATTCTCGGATCTTTCTTCATCTTGAAGATGACGCCGTCCTTGGATTCATTTTCCTGCACGAGCTTGTCCTTGAGTTTCTCGGCGTCTGACACCATTGATCTGAACTTGTAGAATTTGAAGTGTCTTCCGTCCTTGCCGACGCGTTTCTGCGTGAATATGACGGGGCCTCGGGATTCGATCCTTATGGCGATTCCCAGCATTATGAAGAAGGGGAGGGCAACGAGCAACGCGGTTCCTGAAACCAATATGTCGAGCAGTCTCTTCAGGAAATATGAAAACTTGATCGTGAATTTCCAGAGCAGTATCTTGGATCTCGATGAAACGAGCATTGCCCCATGTCCCGCCGACAAGACCCGGTCCATTATCTCCTCTCTGTTTTTTCTATCATTTATTTCCATTTGAATCCTCCATAAAAGCCTTCCATTTCATGACTCTGAAAACGAAGACAGGGTTGCCTATTATGTATCTTTTCCACATCCTTACGGGTTCCTGCATGAGCCTGAATATCCATTCCAGGCCGAATTCCCTCATCCACTTGGGCGCCCTCGGGATTCTGCCAGAATAGAAATCGAAGAGTCCGCCGACCCCGATGCATACTTTGGCATTGAGCTGATCGAAGTGTTCGGAAATCCACTTTTCCTGCACAGGCGCGCCAAAAGCCACAAACAGGATGTCAGGCGCCTGCCGGTTTACTTCCTCTATGACGGATTTCGAGTCCTTTTCCCTGTCGAAATAGCCGTCTCTTGCCCCGCCGATTACAATACCCGAATATTTAAGTTCCAAATTTTTCTTTACCGCTTCGGCGACTCCGGGCTTTGCGCCGAGAAGGTACAGGGAATATTTTTTTGCGGCTGAAAGTCTGCAGAGGAAAGGGAACATATCGGTACCATTAACATTTTCAAGCAGAGGCTTTCCTATGATCTTGCAGGCGAGGCTGAGTCCGGAACCATCGGGAAGAACGACATCGCCTTGTTTCAGTACGGAAGAATATGCGTCATCGGAAAAGGTTTTGTTGAGGCAGTCCGGATTGATGAAGAAGATTTTTTTTCTTTCCTTGTTGATGATGCTGTTCTCGACGAGTTCGACAGCCTCGGCCATTTTCAGATTTCTGAATTTTATGCCGAAAAGCGATATTTCCGGGTGGAAGGTTGAATCTCCAGATCTCATAAGTGCGGACGGAAGGCTCCGCAGGATCAGTGACAAATCCCTCATGATGTTTCGCCTGAACATGTATTCCCATTCTGTGCCGATTTTTCCTTCATGTCCGATTTTGCCGCTTTCCCTGATGAACCACAGATTGAATATGCCCGGCTTGTCCCTCATGATATAGGCATTTTCCGGAGCATCCGGCCGTGAGCCGAATTTCTCGACTCCGATTCCGACAAGCCCTATGTCTCCGAGAAGCACATAGATGAAAAGCGAGGCATTTCGTATGTAATAGCGTTCCGACCTGAAGAAGAATACTTTCAGTGGCGCTCCGCCGGCTCCATATATTTCGGCACGTTCAAGGACTTGCCCGCCAGAGAATATTCTGGAGACAAGTTTGCACAATGCCACCGGAAGAGTAAAAAATGCGATAAAGACAAGAGATGCCGAGAGCTCTAGAAATCTGTATATGGCATTGAATATGAAGGAGAACAGTGCCGAAGTCGTTTTCTTCCTGAAGGCGCGGCCATCCGAGGCTCCAACGCCGGAGAATCTCGACTCTATCCTCTTGAATTCATTTTTTCTTTGTTCTTGAATCATATATGTCCATAATGCCTTTCACATGTTTTTCCCAGCTGAATGCGGAGACTCTTCCGAGCCCTTTCCGCGACAGTTCCGAGGCCAGAGAGCCGCTCTCGAGAACGGTCTGCATTTTTTCCGCGATATCCTCCGGCCTGTGCGGATCGAATGTCAGCGCAGCGCCTTCCGCTATTTCCGCAAGCGAAGAACAGTTCGAGCAGACACATGGAATTCCGCAGGCCATCGCCTCCACGAGAGGGATGCCGAATCCCTCGAAAAAGGAAGGGAAGGCATATAGTGATGCGCATCTGTAGAGCTGGGGGAGATCTCCATATTCGACAAAACCTGTGAAAATGATACGATCCTTGACAGGTGATTTCCCGGCATATTCGAGGACCTTTTCAGCGCCCGACCAGTTGCTTCCCGCCAAGACCAGATTGTATTCGTCCTGCAGGCCGGGGGGCAGCATTTCATAGGCCTTCATGAGGTTCAGATGGTTTTTCCCGGGATGCTCGATCCGCGAAATGTAGAGAATGTATTTACCTTTGATTCCCAATTTTCCCCTTATTCTTCCGGTGTCTGGAGTGAATGTGTCATTATAGAGGCGGCGGTCATAACCATTATACAGCACCTTCACCTTGTCAGCAGGAATTCCACAGTAGCCGAGCAAATCTTTTTTCGTGCTTTCGCTGACGGACACGATGGAATCGAACTTGTGCAGGAAGAATGGTATGAGTTTTTTTATGTAGAACATCCTGAAGAGATCATACTTGGCCTTCACATGCAGTTGTGAAAAATCATGGACAGTTCCGATGGAGAATATCGGGCATCTGCATATTATCCTCCTGTTTGCGGCGGGAATAAAGAGAAAGTCGAAGCGGGAGAAATCGGTCGAGAACGGCATGATGAAAAGATGCCAGAGCATATTTTGAAGCGGCTTCGAGTAGCGGTCAGGAACGATGATGTAATCGGCTGAGGGAAAACGTTTTGCAAGAAGATGCAGATCCTTTCCGAGCACCATGACGCTGACCTTGTTTTCCTTCAGCAATTCATCGAGTGTGTTGAAAATATAATTTGATATTCCTGACTTGCCGTTGTCCATCGGCATCGCCGAATATAAGATGGTTTTCATGATTCAACCTCAATCATCCTGGTGAAACTTTCGAGAAAGGATACATCGGAATATTTTTTCCTGACCATCTCCATGCCGTTTGCGCCCATGAGGCGCATCTTGTCCTCCGCGGACGCAAGTTCATCAATTCCCTGTGCGAGTTGCAGGATGTCGCCAGGTTTTGCAAGCAGCCCGTTCCACCCGTCCTTGAGCCATTCGGATATTCCGCCGGTGTCGAAAGCTACGACAGGCCTTGAGCGGGACATGGATTCCACGCCGACCAGCCCGAACGGTTCCTGCCACCGACATGGCATAACGGTGAGATTCGCCCATTCATACAGTGGGCCGATGTCTGAGACCCGTCCGGAGAAACTCACGCACGCTTCAAGTCCAATCTCTGAAACCATCGATTTCAAATATTTTTCATCATTGCCTGAGCCCGCGATTTTCATGGTGAATTCAGATTTCAGGTGTTTTGCAGCCGCCAGAAGAAGATCCACTCCTTTGCCGCGGACAAGCTGTCCGACGTACAATATTCTCAACGGACCTGTTCTTCGGTTTTCCGATGGCGTGGAACTGGACAAATGGATGGGCGGCCTGACTTTGAAAATGCGGTCCTTCTCAAAACCATTCTGCAGCAGATTCTCCCTCATGTAATCGGACAGTATTGCGAATTTCGCGCAATTCCGTATTTCATTGAGGAGGCGGAGGTGTCTGAACGGATTGATGAGAGATAGCTTCCCGGAGTTTCTGGCCAACATTCCAGAGCATAGCGAGCAGGATATCAGATTGAACGGCAGGTGGCAGTTTATTCTTCCGATCGGGAAATACTTGTGTTTTCTGATGCAGTAGTATTCATGGTCATGGACGATTGCAGCAGTCTTGAAATTTCTGTTCAGGGTTTGGAGGAGGGATATGTCCGTCAGCTTATGGACAACGACGATGTCGGGAGATGTCTCGCCAATTTCGGCAAACAGGGAGTCTCGCCCCTTGGATTCTCCGGACAGCCATATCCTGTCGAACAGTTTTTTGTTTGCATCGGCGATGCCGTCGTGTTCGAAAAGGCCAAAGATGTTGTGTCCCGCTTTCTTCAGTATGAGCGAGGTGTCGAAGAGAAATCTTTCAATCCCTCCGATGATGCTGGAGTGCTGGCTTGTCATTAATATCTTCATTTTTTCCTGAAGTAATCTTTTCTTCCTTTGTAGGCATAATATTTCTGGATGAACCTGTAGTTCAGTCCCGACGGGATGCAGGAAATATTTCCTGACTTGAGCAGGCATGCGAGATCCCTTGTAACGGCGGAAAGCATAGGTTGGCAGAATCCTCTTGTGAAGCAGGTGCTTGAACCGTAGATCCTTCCCTCGGCCAGACCTTCGTTGTAGAATCTTTTTCTGAGTTCAGCCAGCGTGTAGTTGTGGGAATGTTCAACCTTGGAAGATGGCACATAGACGATCTTCCATCCCAGTTTTTTTATTCTCAAGGACCATTCGATGTCCTCCGAATATTTTATTGTCTCGTCGAAGGGGATTTCGTCGAGAATTTTTTTTGGCGCCGCACTGCTGGCGAGCGAGAAGAAATGGTGCCATTTCGCCGAGATCGAACCGTCGCCATAGGCTCTCAGGCTGTCTCTTGCGACAAGGGGTTTTGCGTCCGGTCTCGGAAGCTGGTTTGCGAAGGTTGCGCCGATCTTTTCATCTTTGGCAAACGGTGCGATGAGATTTTCAAGCCATTCATTGTCCAGGGGAATGCAGTCTGAATTGTTGAACACGACAATTTCTCCGGAACATGATTTGACTGCGGAGTTAAGGACTTTGCCGGGGATGTATTCCTCGGGGCGTATCTGCCTCGATTTTCCCGGGTTGAATCTTTTGACGACATCGAATGTTCCATCCGTGGAACCGGAATCAATGTTGACAAGTTCGAAATCCTTGAAGCTCTGCGACATCACGGAGTCAAGGGTCCTCCCGATGAACTTGATGTCGTTCATTGATCTCATAACAATGCTGACATATGGTTTTGACATAGATAGCTTCCTCATTTGAGAGGCATTTAACTTTTTACTGTTTATTCACCTTCAACCACTTGCCACGATCACGAGGGACAAAAGAGACCAGAGGGACGTGAAGGACTAGACTGCCCGCTGCCCACTGTTCACTGTTCACTGTTCACTGTTCTGCCGCCTTGATCATGATATTGAAATAATCTCCGACCCATTCCGGGTGCAGGGACGGTTCCTCCATGGCGAGGAATGCGGCGAAGGAGTCCTCGTGTTCCGGCGCGAATCCGTGCATGCCTGGAAGAGCTTTTCTGCCCATGTCGCACGGTTCTATCTGATATCCGGGATCCATGAGAAGATAGGTTTCACCGTACATGTTGTCATAGAAATTTATTCCATATTTCACCTTGTCCAGCTCTGAAAGAATTCTCGAATGCGGAACCGTTTCGAGAGCCTGCAGTATTTGCGCTTTGCATTTTTTGTTCAAGAACCAGAATCTTGCCATTGTCGAATCATATACGGCGGCGTAGTCCCTTCCGAATATGAATCCGAGATCCTCGATGATCTTCTTGGCATCTGCGACGCCGGTTTTGGTCGTCATTCCGTGGTCGGAGAACACAGTTATGGAAAAATTTCCATAGTGTTTGGCGGCAATATCCGCAATTTTGCGGATACGGGAGGCGTACCAGTCGAGCTTGGGCTTGATTTTTTCGCCGTCCTTTGTAACCATATGCAGAAGTCCGTCCATTGCTGCGGTATAAAGGAAGGCGAACCGTATGTCCCCCTTCTCCACATCACGGATCAGTGCGTTCACATTTTCCTCCTCCGAAAGCCTCCAGTTGGAAATGTGAAAGGGGATTTTATTTCCGGCAAGTCTATCTGCGAGATTCGCAACCGGGGCGAGGCCTCCCGGCACGAAGATGTCAGTTTTCTCGATGTAGTCGAAGTAATGCAGCCTGTCGAAAGGCATGGCGTACATCTCGAAATATCCGGTGTATCCGTATGCCTTTGCGATGCACTTGGAAAGCCAGTGCCTGAGGCGCCATCTGCCTGCGATGGACTGCGGGAGGATGCCCAGCTTCAATGTGTCGAAGATTTTGAAGGGCGACTTGTCCGGGGCATAATAATAGAAGCTCAGGTGCTTGTGGACGGTCGGGGGTTGCCCCGTCAGTATGGTCGGAATGGCCGTTGAAGAATAGCCGAACTGCATTTTAACCGGGCGTCGGAACGGAAGAAGATCCTCCAGAAAGTTTCTGTTTTTTATGACTTCCCAGCCCATCGCGTCAATGAACATGAATATGTCTATTTTTTTATTCATCAGTGGCTCTCTTCCCTTTCAAGGGTTATGGTCGCTATTTCAGGGGGGCAGTTGAATCTTGCCGGGACTCCGCTGCTTCCCGCGCCTGTGCTGGTATACCCCTGGATGTTTTTGAACTTCCATTCGCCTGCCGCGAGTTTGCGGGGAATTTTTGCCTGGATGAGGATGGGGAACCCAGGAACTGGGCACATTTGTCCGCCATGCGTGTGTCCGGCAAGATACAAGTCGAATCCGGATTTTTCGGCTTTTGCATAAAGTTCAGGCGAGTGGCAGAGGAGGATCTTGAACGCGTTGTCCGGGACGCCTTCGAGCGATTCGCTCAGGCTGTCAGATCCGTAGTAATGGCAGTCGTCAACACCGCACAGATATATTTTTGCGCCGTCTCTTATTATCGGCAGGTTTTCATTTATCAGCATTTTGACTCCATTGCTGTCGAGCTCCTTTGCGATCTCGAATTCGTCATGGTTCCCCAGGACAGCCGCGATTTCCCTGCGCTTGGTCTTCATGGATGAGATGAATGTCTTCATCCTGTCGCAGACATTTCTTGTGTTGCCGCAGTTGTAGAATCGGTAGTCTCCGCCGAGGAGGCATATGTCGAAGTCAAGGGCGAGAGCTTTTTCGAGGATTTTGGACGACAAGTCCGGGATGCCGTCAATGTGGAGATCTGTGATGAGGAGGATTTTAAATCCGTCGAATGCCCTGGGGAGATTTTTGAATTTCATTACATGTTCTGAGACGATGATATCCATGGCGTTATTGAAGCCTCTGTCGCCGAAAGTCGAATATTTCAGGAACAGCCGTATGGATTCGACTATCAATGTTATGTGCATCAGATGGATCTTGCATGGGGTGTCTCCAGTGAGGATCGAAATTCTCGACTGGAGTTCCTTGATGCGCCTTTTGTCCGATACTGTTTTCATCAAGTTATTTCCTGCGTTTGAGTATTCTAGTGAATCTTACGGCTGGTCCATTGAAGCACCTCAGCCCGAATTTATGCGTGAAAAAATTCTTCCACTCGGAGCGGACATCAATTTTGACCTTGGAGTCTTCGCATATTTTCTGGAGGATGTCCATCATTTTCTCCCTGTGTGGTTTGAACTTTTCGAGTGTCCTGTTTCTTATTTCCGATGCGGAAGGCGCGCATTTCTTCATCTGATTGACGCCTTCCAGCACGGACTCCGGGCTGTCCTCTGCGGAGAATGCATATGCGCTGTCGAACATGATATCCCTGCCTCCGATATTGGCAGTTGAGACGACAGGAAGCCCGGAGAGGAGGTATTCTGCGCTTACGAACATTGCACCTTCCTCGGCGGAAAGGCAGAGGCCGCAATGCGCTTCGCACATGGTGCGCGACATGAATCTCGAAAATGTTTTTCTCTTCCAGCTTGCCTTGGGGAGAATCCTCATCACTTCCTGGAAATGCTGTTCCTCCTTCATCGAATAGTCCCCGACAAGTCTGAGAGACTCTATTTTGGAGGCGAGGTAGTGACGTTTGAACGGGGTTATTCTTGCGACATATATGGCGTCGTATTTTTTGGGGACATCATATATTCCATAGATGTTTTCGTCGAGGAATGCGTTCTGATGGCAGAATTCGGCGTGGAAGCCGGTATCCGCAATAAGTTTCGTCTCCTTGGGGGAGTTGCAGAGGAAAATCATTTGGGAGTCCGGGCACATTTCCTTGACAAGTGACGCCTCCCTCTTGACTTCGTCGGCCCTTTCCTTTGTCTCGCGGTGCCATCCGAACTGGAATAATAGGTGGGGTTTGCTTCCTTCGAGCGTCTTCATTATTTCGTCTCTGCATTTCAGGAAATCCTCGAAATAGCTTATCACCACCGCCGGTTTTTTGAAGATGACATATGCTGGAAGTGAATTTCCATCTATGAGATGTTTCAGGAATTTTGCAGTTTTCGCGATCATAAGTTCTCCAGTTTCCCCTTGTCAAAAATTTTATTGAATTTGTTCACTGTTCCCTTTTGATTTCCCCCACAGTGAGATGATATATCTGAACCCTTCCCCGCCTTGTCTTGAATTCCTTCATGAGTTTCATTCCTGCCATGCCCGAATCGAAGACCTGAAGGATCTCCGGGTTTGCGAGTTTCGCAAATTCCTCGTAGATGACGAGGATGTCCGCGGATTTTTTTCTCATGTCCACCGTGATATCGTCAGGATTTGTGGTCCATAGCCTTGGCATGGGTTTTTTCCCGGCCCAAAATGCGCTGGAGAGCACATATCCGTATCCGTCCCCGCATATCATGTCAGATTTTTTTGTATTTTTCGATAGCCAGACACCAATGTCCTTGTGATATGATCTGAGTTCATTGCTTCTCCAAGCCAGCGCCATGATGAATGGAATCTGTGAGATGATCAGGACGGCGCAGAAGAGATATGACAGCGATTTCCTGCCGAAGTTTTTCGCGATGAAAACAGAAAAGATGCAAAGACCTGCGGATCCCCACGCCGTGAATGCGAGCAGGGAAAGGAAAAGCATTCTTGGTTCGACATCGAGGAACGGGTAGAAAATAAAGGGGAAGACACCGCCGATCAGGAAAATGGCTGCGGATTTTTTTCTTCCGAGCAGTGAAGAGCCGAGAAGTCCTGCGAACGGGATGAAGAGTGCGAGGGGAGAGAAGAAGACTCCCGGGATTCTTTCGGCCATGTAGAATAGGTTTTCGTGGAAATGCCTGAAAGCCCTGGGGATGGCATTTTCAGACGAGGGAATTGCCGGTGCTGCACTCTTCTGTCCGTAAGTTTCCCTGGCGGCATTTCGCCAGTCTATCTGTTCCGAATATACCTTGGAAATATTTGTGGATTTCTGGAAGATCCCGGTGGAACCTGAAATTTTTTCATTGACGGCGATATATCCCGCAATGGAGACGGCAAAAAATGCGCAGGCGACAATTGTGTTCCTGATTTTTTTTTCGATGTCAGACAAGAGCAGGAAGAGGAGGATTGCCACGGCGACGGTGACCGATTCGTTTTTCACGAGGACATGGGCGGCCGATGAAACACCGAGGATGACTGCACCGGCAGTTCCGGTTTTTCCGGAGGAAATCCATCTGACGGCGATGCATATTGAGCATGCGATACAGAAAAGATAGAACGATTCCGAATAGCCATTCACCGAATATTCTATGAGGCGCGGGCTGAAAATGATGAATGCTGATGCAATCATTGCGGAAGATTTGCCAAATGCCGATCCGCATGCAAGATAGGCGGGAATCAGGAGAAGAACGCCAGGGACGAGCGACGACACCATGATGGCATTTTGCCCATGTAACCCGAGCATCATGATTCCGGCCTCGAAAAATGTGAAGAGGCTGTGCCAGAACCAGTCCACTGTGGCATAGGAGCCATCGGAGATTCCTCTCGCCACCCAGTAGTAGTTGACGGAATCTCCGTATACGACAGGCACGGCCATCCAGAAGAGGAGCCTTACGGCAAGAGCCGAAAGACATATTGACGCGATGAAAGTCCATGAGGGGGTGAAACCTTCCGTCCATGCGCTTCCATTCTCTTCTCTGAACTTTTTGACCGAAGCCGTGTCGAAGACTCCGAGCTTGTAGCCGAGGAATGTCACCCCCATGGCGCATGCTACGCCGAAGAGACGGCTTACGTTCACATTGAGAAAGCCGCCAATTCCTGCGAATTCCATGAGGTATTTCGCGCAGAAAAGGAAGACCGAGGTGTTAACTGCGAGCCCGAGCAGGGACACCGTGAGGAAGCCCGAGACTTCCGAAGTCCTGGAGGAACCTTTGGATGCGAAGGACCAGTACTTGTTCATGAAATATGAGTTGAGCATTGCGAGGCAGGCGGACGCGATCGAAATGAGCAGCAGGCCAGCCTGTCCGGAAGGACGGAAAAACCAGAAGAGGGCGTTGACCGCCAGGAAATCAATTCCCGTGTTCGCCCCTCCGACGACTGCAAATTTCAGCCCCTGCAGGAGGACTTTAAATTTCTCCATGTTCATGAGTGAATCCGCTATGCCTTTTTCTTATTCTGAAAATTGCTATAAACATCTTTATGGAATCCTTGAGAGGATTGACTTTCGAGCCTTCGACCTCGTGCCAGTTTACCGGCACCTCTGTGATTTTAAATCCATGAAGCTGTGCGAGATACAGCAGTTCGACATCGAAGGCCCAGCCCTTTTCCGCGCACGAGGAGAACAATTTCAATGCGACATCCTTTCTGAAGAGCTTGAACCCGCATTGCGTGTCCTTGACTGCCGGCACCGCGAAGAAATTGACTATCTTGTAGAAGATGAAGCCCATGATCGACCTGATGAGATTGCGGTTTCTTTCGACGCTTCCTGAACCAGCCTTTCTGGAGCCGACAAGGATATCGTCTCCAAGGTTGGCGATCGGAAGGAATTTGTCCAGTTCGGTAATCGGAGTCGCCCCGTCGGCGTCGGCGAAAATCACAAAATCTCCCTTCGCTTCGAGGACACCGCGCTTCACTGCGGCGCCTTTGCCCTGGTTCGGGATCTGTCTTATAAGTCTTATCCTCGGATCTTCGGATGCCAGCTTTTCGACGACTGCCGCGGTATTGTCCTTGGACCCGTCATCTACTATCACGACTTCAAACTTTTCAGTTTTTCCGTCCATGTAATTCCGGACATCACTGAGGAACTCTGGTATTCTTTTCTCCTCGTTGTAGGCTGGGATCACTATGCTTGCGCGTATTTCGCCTTTATGCGGGAACGGATCCCATCCGACTGCTGGCCGCCTGCTTGATCGCAGTACGGATGAAAGTTCCGGCATGAAGAAGTCCCTGATCTTGAATTTATATCTGGCCAGATAAGTGCATCCAAGGGAAAGTTCTGGAACAATCCTGAAGATGTGAAAAACGATCACATAGAGGAAAATCCCCGGGATGATTGCAATAAAAGGTGCTGCCGCGAGTTCCGCAAAACCCAGAGCGAAAGGAATCACGGAGTTGCCCAGCAGCAATGTGAAGAGGGAATATATGATGATTCCGTCGAGAATGGGCATGGAATCTTTCAGGGCGAAAATGAAAATTCCGCCTTCGAGGCACATTACAGCCGCGTATCCAAGGCATAGAAGGGATGTCCTTCTTGTGAAGATGGTTGCGAAAGCCAGCAGCATTACGGAAAAGAGCAATGCTGTGAGTGCGTTGAAAATATTCTGTCTGACTGCGTAGGCAATGACGATGGTTAATATGGGGGTTATCAGTCCCGCCGTGAATTTTGCCACAATCCAGTCGTATGCCTCGGCGCCCATCGATGTTTCCCGCTTTATGAACTCTGACTCGGTGGAGATTTTAGACATGAATGGATTGATGAGCCTCGCCGTTTCTATAACGCATTCAAATGAAAACGACTGGTGCAGTGTGACATGACTTCTGAAGAAGAGTTTTCTCATCAGTCCCCTCGCCAGCAGCCCGGTGAGCGCCGCGAGGAGGAAGTAGGCAAGGGGGCCGGGGGATAGCCTGAATCCATCCGGCAGTGGCATGGAAAGTTTCACTCCTACTATGATAATGGCAATGCCCAATATGGTTGATATCATATATGCGGCCGCCACCAGCTTTTCACTTTTTTTCATTATGTCAATCTCCGATATATGTTATGTCTTAGTGTTCTTTGTTTTAAAATTCTATGTCTTTAGTGTATATAAAATCCGAATTTCGAAGCACAAAAATCGAAACAAATTCGAAATCCGAATGTTTGAATTATTGAAACATTTTAATTTTCTTTTCCATTGTTTAGAATTTCGATATTCGAATTTTGAATTTGGGGTGCGGGTAAAGCCCCCCCTCCATTTTATGGCACATTGGTGCAGCTGCCTCCATCGCGGTTCCTCATGCAGTTCACAATCAATGAATACATGAAGATTATCAGTATCAGGACAGGATACAAGGGGAGCACCTGTTTGAATTCCCCGAGCGGGCTGAGATAAAATACGGCATTCTCCCCGATAGATGAGCCAATGGCACCCGCGATCCTATAGACAATATTTTCCGGAATCAGCAGAGCAAATGAGAAGAGGAAGAGAGCGCCGGCTTTTGAATGGTCTTGTTTCCGCCAATAGTCGTTTGCGGCGGCAAGCATGAATGGGAGGAGCAACACGAGATCATAGAGCCGATGATAGGAAATGAGCATTGTCGCGGACGAAAGCAGGACGAGTTCCATAAGCCTCCAGTTGCGGTTCCTGCTCCTGATGATCACAGCAAAGGCGGCGATCAGGACAAAAAGCTTGATGGCTGTGCACAGTATCCGAGATTTGAGGAAATCGGCATGCAGCATGTTGTAGCCGCTGAACGAGTATGTGTTGAATCCCGTGGTGGTCTGTTTCTGGAGTTCGCTTAGATAGCTCTTGTAGACTGCGGCGATGTCGCATCCGAAGATGAGAGGCGAAAGTCCCGCCAGCAGAAAAATAATCAGGCCTGCGATGGAGACAAGGAAATTTTTCCTGATGAAGAGGGCAGGGGCGAAGACAGTGATGAGAGAATATTTCATTATTGCGGAAAAGCCTAGCGCCATGGTGTCGGCAGTTCTGCCATTGCCAAAGATGCAGAGGCAGACGAGGAGGCTGGCGATGGCACCGATTTGTCCATGTCTCAGGCATGCCATGAATGGAGCAGATGCTATGAATAGGAAGAGTGAAAGCAGTACCATCATGTCGGTGGTTTCAAGCATGTCCAGCTTCCTGGTCTTCAATTCAATCAGTCCGAATTTCCTGAAGACGACAGTGAAAAGAATGACTCCTGCTGAAAGATTGAGGATGAGGAAAACATATTTTGCAGTTTCTATCCCGAAGGCAAGGAACGGAGCGAAAATCACTGCCGCCCCAGGATATACGATTGGCGGCTCCGCCCAGTTCCATACGCGCAGATTGGAAAGCAGAAATGGATTTTCCCCCCGGAAGAGAGCCCATGTTGTGTCATAGTACGCTCTGAAATCTACAAATGCGTCGGAACGGAATGCGGAAACGATGCGGGAGGCCACGAATGCCGCAGAAAGAATCACGACAGAAAAAGCGACTATTTTTTTAAAGGCCATTTTCGCCCACCTTATAGATTATGTATCCGTCATTTTCAAAAAACAAATTTTTCCGCAGCAGGAAATCCGGGACCGCGGAGATGAATACCGACTGCGCTTTCTTGTTCAGGAAGAGGCATGTTATCCTGTTGTTTTTCATGAACGCATCCATGTCTTTCGCGCCGATATTTCCTGAAAAGATGTTTTCGATGGACTCGCGCATTCCCGGTGCGGACTGCTGGGTGCTTGCGCAGGCCATCTGGGCGGGGCAGAAGCGCATGATGCAGTTTGACTCCTCAAGTGATCCCATCACCACGTCGTTTTGTTTGAGGGAGGACATTGCCGAATATGCCTCGGTTGCAGACTTGCCATAGAAGTATCTGCTGTCCCTGGCCGCAAACTTTCCTGCGTTTGCCGCGGTCTGATAGACGAATGTCAGCGGAACTGCGAGGAGAAGGATTGTCGCGCATATTTTCGATGGTATTCCGCGTCTCCATAGTCTTATCAGGAAGAATGTGAAGAAGACCGCCAGCGGGATGATGATGCCAAGTATGAATCTTCTCGAAAATGGGAACGGCGAATACAGGAGGATTGTCTGGAATACGAGCCAGAAGCCAAGAATTTTTGCAGGGATATCCAGTTTTTTCCTGTCCACGAAGATCATCAGCAATATTTCGATGTATCCAAGCGAAAGCACTCCAAAGCCTGCGAGAATCATGTGGAAGCCCGGAGATCTGTTGACATTCTGTGCCGCCCACGCCAGGAACCCCGGATTGGTTTTCAGGACATGATACTGGTAGAGCGTGCCACCGATCAGTCCGACTGCGAAAAGGACATATCCGGCCAGGATAGGCGGGGGCGGGAGCAGCTTTTTCTTTTCGAAACGGAAAAGGGCAAACATGAAAAACGAGATCATTGCGGCGGGGATTATGTCGTAGCTGTGCGACAGGGCAAGGTAGAAAATGGCGGCTGAGGAAATTACCAGCGGCCAGAACTTTTCGCGCGACTCTGCGACCCATATTCCTCCATAGGCGAGGAGGAGCATGAGATAACTCGAGATGAAGAGAGGGGAATAGCCTGCGGAGTGCCAGACAGTCATTTCTGGCATCCAGAGATCTCCGCTCGCAGAGGTCATGTTCGCCTTGTCAATTGCAGTTCCGGTTATCATTCCGAAAACTTTATAGAAGACACCGAAGCCTGCGCCAAGCCATGCGATGCAAAGCCCGGTCAACGCGACTTTCCTGTTCTCGAATATGCCAGTGAAAAGCAGGCAGAGGCAAAGGCATACGGCTACGCTGAAGACGTATGAGGAAAGGATGTATGAGGCCTCCATGGAAAGTCCGCTGAAGCGCGAAACCATGCCGATGATAAGAAAGGTGAAATTGAGATATTCGCGGTCATGCGGTATATGGCACGGAGCGTTGATGAAGAAAAAGAATCCGTCTCTGGCCTGCCGGATGAACGAGAAATAAATGTTCTGATCGTGGATGTTCTCGAGGCATCCTGTGAAGTAGTGGTTCCGGGCAAACAATCCTGCGGCGAGCACGATGATGATCGGCAGCGGCAGGGCAATCGCAAGAAGAAAGCCTTGAAGCCCAATCCGCTTCGCGAGGGTTCTAAGATTGTTCATTGCAATTCCCATCTTCATCCGCCCTGTTCATTGTTGGGGGGCAATGAGAAATTTTTTGAGAGCACGAAATAAGCGTAATTGCGGTTATCTTTGCGGTAGAACTCGAAATGCCTGCAGATGTTCCTTATTATCATCAGCCCATATCCATTTTCCGCGGGGACTTTGGCTTCCTCTCCTTTTACTTCGGCGAAACACCATTCGCAACCGCTGTCTGAAACGACAATGGAAGTGCTCTCGTCCGCCATTTTCATCATGAATGAGATTTCTGACGACGCAGGAAGAAATCCATGTTTCACGATATTTGTGAGATGTTCCACGCAGATGAGCCTTGCCGCGTATGCGGCCTCATCCGCCCATCCGGCTCTGAGAAGGAACTTTTCAAGTTCGTCTGTGAAACAGGAAACAGATTCGAGGTCCGCCGGAATAGTTTTTTCGAGGGACAATGTCATGGCATCGGAAAACCTTGCAGTAATCACTGTAATGTCATCGTTTTCAAAACCGAATCCCTGGTATTCAAGCGATGCGACTATTTCGGAAGCCGGATTCGGGATATTTTCCAGAGAGAGTTTTTCCTTGGCGACTCTGAAAAGCGTGTCCTCCCCGCACATTTGACCTGTATTTTTATTGACGGCTTCGACAATCCCGTCGGTGTAGAAGATCACCGAGAAGCCGGGAGGAGTCCGGAAGCAGATTTCATCTTCCTCGGAATATGGTTTTTTTCTGAAGAAGCCCATGCCTATTGGGATGTCTCCGCCCGACCTGGGCAGCGAGGCTGCGGAGAGGTCGCCGTCTGGAGGTATCAGTATAGGGAAAGGATGTCCGCAGTTCATGCATTTCCATGAGTGGTCCGAGGGGTTGAAGATTCCTATAAACAAAGTCACGAAAAAGTCGCTTGAGACAGAATCGAGATATCTTGCGCTGATTTCATTGCAAATTCGTGCTGGTCCATGTTCGGCGTATCCGTCAACTGACTCCTTGACGATCGCCTTCATCAGGAATGACACCAGCGCCGCTCCGACTCCATGCCCGGAAACATCTCCTATGTAGATGCAGATGCGGCCATTTTTAAGCGATTCGATCCCGAATATGTCTCCTCCGACATCCATCAGTGGCCTGTGCAGGCACTTGATCTCGCATTCCCTCGAAAAGAACGGGTTTGGCCTGAATATTTTCTTCTGAAGGGATCCTGCGAGAGCCAGCTCCTCTGAAATTCTGTCCTTCCATGATTTCAGCTCCGAATTATTTTCCCTGAGCTTCTCCATGAGTATCCGCGACTGGTCTCTAAGCGTGAAATACTCGATGGCCTGGCGGAGGATTATCTTGAGTTCTTTTGGCTCATTTATGGGTTTTGAGATGTATCTGTAGATCTCGTCGGTATTGATGGCTTCTATGATTGTCCTGAACTCCGAAATTCCGCTGAGTATCATTCTCACTGCATGAGGATATTTCTCCTTGACCTCCTTGAGGAATTGCAGGCCGTTGGTCTCCGGCATGTTCATGTCGCTGACGACGATATGGACAGGTTGCGAGGCAAGAATGCTTTTCGCCTGGGATACGGACTGGGCAAAAATCTTTCTGTAAGGTTCCTTGAATAGGCTCCTTTCGAGCGAATTCAGGATGTTCTGTTCGTCGTCCACAAAAAGGATAGTGACATCCTGGATTTCAGTCAATCCGCTTATTTTTTCTTCCATACAGTGCCTCCGCCATGAATAGAAATTCAAATGATAATCAAATATGCCAGTCAATGGCCCGATATCAACTTTTACGGATGGGAATTGCGACAAGAAACTGTGTCCCTTTTCCCTCCTCGCTTTCGACCGTTATCGTTCCTTTGTGTTTATTGACGATGATGTCGTAGGATATGCTGAGCCCGAGACCAGTTCCCTTGCCGGGTTCCTTTGTGGTGAAAAATGGCTCGAATATACGGTTTTTGTCCTCCGGCTTTATGCCTATCCCGTTGTCCGAGATGCGGCAGTACACAGATTTATCGTCGCTCCATGTGCTGATTGCTATTTTCCCTTTTGTTCCTCTCCCGACAGCCGCGATGGCGTGTGCCGAGTTGACCACCAGGTTAAGGAAAACCTGGTTGAGCTGGCCGGGGTAGCAGAATATGTCCGGAACATCGCCGAGTTCAAGATCAATGTCGGCGTGATACTTATATGCGTGGCGTGCTATTATGAGTGTGTCCTTTATGCCGGTGTTGATGTTGTATGAGATCATTTCCCCGGACTTGTCTGCTCTCGAGAAGTCGCTCATGCTGCTGACGATTCCGGATATGCGCGAAAATCCCTCTCCGGACTCTTCCGACAGCTTTTCAATGTCTCCGAAGATATAGTCAATCGAGCTGTCATCCTCACTGGCTGCAATCCGTCTGTAGGAATCCAGGAATCCTGAGCTCTCGAGAACTCCTTTTTTTTCCATTTCAGAGAGCAGTTGCCTGTATTCCATGATGATTTGCTTGAAGGTTCTGGCGTAATCGACCAATGTCGCGAAATTTGTGGCCACGAAGCTTGCGGGATTGTTTATTTCGTGCGCGATTCCGGCGGCGAGCTGTCCTATCGAGGCCATCTTTTCCTGCAGGAAGAGCTGTGACTGCGTTTCCTTGAGCTGGTTTGATCTTTCCTCGACCTTGTGTTCGAGCGTGTCATTCATGATTCTCAGCATTTCCCGATTGCTCAGCAGGGCGGTTTCCACATCCTTTCTCTTGAACGAGCTGAGGAATATGTCCTCCAGCATCTGCAGGAGCGATATTTCCCCCTCGTCAAGAATCCATTCGCCTTTTCTTGCGAAGCAGATGAATCCTTCCAGCTTGTTCTTCCAGGCAAGCGGGAGCATGAGGATGGAAGAGTTGCCGCCCTCCCTGAGGAACTGCCATCTGTCCTGTTCGCCCTTGGGCGACTGGGAGAAGTTCCGTATGTATATGTGCTTGTACTCCTTGAGCGTGTGCATCCAAGGGCTGTCGGCATCCATTTGGAATGTCTTGCGTATGAGGTAGCAGTCATTATTCTGGCTTGAGCTCCACTCGTTTGCGCATGTTGCACTGTCCAAGTTCTCGGAAAGCATGAACAGGCGCAGGGAGTCAATTGCGAGATGGCTTCCGATCGAGCCGAGGGAAAGTGAGATGGCGCAGTCTATGGACGAGGAATCTATATTTATGAAATGCGTTGACATCCTTGCTATGAGATTTGCCGTTTCGGAATTTCTCTTGAGTTCGGCCTCGATGTTCTTCCTCTTTGTTATATCATAGCTGACTCCTACTGCCCTGTACGGCACGCCTGAATCGTTGAGAAAGACCCTGGCGTCGGCCTTGATGAATCTTGACTCCCCGTCCTGTGCGAGTATTTTAAATTCGTCGTTGAAGTATCGCCTGTTCCCTGTGGAATTTTCAATTCCTTTCATCACCCTTTTTCTGTCGCCGGAATCTATCATGTCCATCCAGTCGCCCATTTTTGCGGGGAGGCCCGGAGTTTCAATTCCATACAGGCTTCTCATCCTGTCGTCCCATATGAGCCTGTCTTCCATGATGTCCCAGTCCCATACGCCGATCCCTGAGGATTTTATGGCGAGGTCAAGCCTTTCGGAAAGGCGGCGGATTTCCTCTTCGGCATTTTTTCTCTGCGTTATGTCTGAATGTGTGCCGATCATGCGCAGGGGACTGCCTTTCGCATCCCTGTCTATGACCATGCCCCTGTCGAGAATCCACTTGTAGTTCCCGGATTTGCTCCGTATTCTATGTTCGCTGCTGTAGATCTCCGTCTCGCCGGCAAAATGGTAGTTCAAAGCCTCCTCTGCCTTTTTGATGTCATCCGGGTGGATTCTCGTCTTCCATTCGGAAATGGAGTTGCCGATCTCATCGTCGGAGTATCCGATTATTTCTTTCCATCTCCTCGAATAATAAACCTCATCTGTAACGGCATTCCAGTCCCATACGCCGTCCCCGCTTCCCTCTACCGCGAAGATCCATCTTTTCTCGCTTTCTTTAAGTGCTTTCGAGGCGCGTCTTATGTTCACGATGAAATAGCCGAAGACAAAGATTATTATGAGCAATGCTAGGAGGAAGAGAGATGAGACCGTCACAAGTACGCGATATACTGATGAAAGAACCCTGTTTTTCTCCAGTGAAACCATAACCCATCCCTTTTCCGCTCCTATCTTCAAGGGTGAAAACGATGAAATGAAGTCAATGTTCACGTTGTCCACCCTGGACTTGTTCTCGATGGTTCCATCATAGCCTTCCCCGGCGTCGGCAAAGATTTCAGCTCTTGTTCCGCTTTCAAGATCGAACGATAATTCACCCATCTGCGAGTGTCGCACCTCCTGCATTTTGCCGGAGGGGCTCATGTAGAAAATCCATGCATCCGGATTCATGAAGGAGAGATTCCTCATCTTATCGTTCACGAAGTTCTTGTAGTTGACTTCCACTAGCACGTAATAAAGCAGTTTTCCATCATTGTCGTAATATGGAATCTTGAGATTGTCCGCGGCACTGTCATCGGAATGACGGGTGGAATTTCCATAGTCCAAAACTTCCGAAATCTTGAAATAGTTGTCTTTCCCACAAGTCAGGCACCTTCCCTTCATTTCGGGCGACAGAACCCATATCCGGGATATTATCTCATGGTGTATCGAATATAGCCTGCGCAGGGGCAGGATGTCTTCGAATGAGATTTCCCTGTCTTCAAGTATCTTGGCGAGAGGGACATATGAAACCTTGAACCTCATGTCGTTCTCGAAGCGTGCATAGCTGAGTTCGAGATCGCTCCTGAGGGTGGATACGAGAAGCATCGTCTTGTCTTCAGCACCCTTGATTTCGCGTTGGAATGCGGTTTTCATGAAGTACAGAAGCGCCATAACCAGGCAGGCTATTCCAGCAAGGGAGAGAAGCAGGTTGAAGGACGTGCTTCTAAAAAAAGTTTTCTTCGCTTTCTTTTCCGATATCATTTTCCCGTTCCTGTTGTTCAGGGTATAAATTGGACAAACAGCCAGTCAAGCTCGAGAATTTTTGCAGAATAGACATTGTATTTCACATCGTTCGATATGAAGACGGTCTTCTGCAGCTTCCTTCCGATCAGACTTGTGCCGAGTTCTCTGATGTTCTTATGTCGCGACTTGGTCATGTTGTAAGTCTCCTCCATGTAAAGATCCTTGTTCACCGCCTCTATGTACTTGGGAGAGTTCAGCGGTGGCATCTGCATTATGGACATTGCCTTCTCGCTTGCGGACACCAGGGTTCCGGATTCCGTGAATATCGCGTATGTCCCGGTGTCCTTCTTAAGGAACTTTGATGTGATGGATTCGATTGTCATGTCAATTCCGCAGACACCTTCAAGCCTGTTTTCCCAGTACACAGGGGCTATTGTGGAAATTATCCAGCCTCTTCCTGCAGGGTCTATGTAAGGCTCCTTCACCCAGACTCCGCGGCGATCCGGATTATGGGCCAGATCTGCCAGGTAGTAGAAGTTGAATTCCGGTATGTTCATCTTTGCCTGATACTGCGAAAGCACATCGAACCATGGGTATATCCTGTTCAGGCTGTTTCTGTCATTGTAGTAAACCTGCACTGTGTCGGGGTAGTCTGAACATATTCCCTTGAATTCCTTGTCGAGTGGTTCCGTGAAATATGCGACTTTTGCAACTTCTTCCGTTATTGGCACATAGCCGGAGATCCACAGGGCAGCACCCCCGTCGTTGACCGCCTTGTAGAAAGTCCCATTGGTTGCAGTCTTATACATCAGCTTGTCGGATTTTGCGGCAATCTCATCCTGTCTCTCGTACAACTTCTCCGTTTTCAGAGCAAGCAGTTCCACCTCTTTGCGTATTCGTTTCAGATCCGAGTTGATGAGATTTGACGTGACAATGACATCGTTCTCCCGCTGGCCCTCCTTTTTGGCGGAATCAGAGCACCCGCCTGGCAATGAAAAGAGTATCGTGGCAGACAATAAAACTATGGTTGCTCTTATGAATCTGTTCACGGTCTTTCCTCTTTATTCGCATTTTTGACAAGCCTGCCGAAGGCTTTCTCATAAAGGCCAATCAGATATTCATAGGTGTATTTCTCCCTGACCAGTTTTGCTCCCTCGCCGGCCATGCGTTTCAGTTCGCCTTTTCTGGCATATGCTTCGGCCATTTTTTCCGCAAGATTTTCCACGGAGCCCTTCTTGAACAGGAATCCGTTGAGTCCGTCTGCAACCAGATTCGGATCTACCACGTCGCTCTGGATTACAGGAGTTCCAGACGCCCATGTCTCTACAACGACGGCACCCGAGTTCATGAATCTCACCGGGATGACATGTATGTCCGAATGGCGTAGCCATCCGAGGACTTCCGGCCTCTCCACCATGCCTGTGAATATCACCCTGCCATCCATTCCTGCCGATGCGATCTCCTTCTTCATGGCGTCGGTGAACCCGGGTTCGTAATCGTGCCGTCCCACAATCACCAGCCTTGCATCTTTCCTGTCCCTGAAGGCGGAACAGAACGCTTTCACTGCGATGTCCTGTCCCTTGATTTGTGAAACCCTTCCGAGGCATAGGAAGACAAATTCATTGTCCGATATTCCGTATTTCGATCGGTAGGAGGGGCTTTCCTTCAAGTATTCGTCCATCAGGACAGGCACCGGCGAATATTCCACATGTCCGTTGAATTTTTGCAGAAAGGCAATCTCCTTGTCCGCGATTGCATAGATGTGATCAAGTCCTCTGAGTATCCTGGCATCAGTGTCCTTCACCAATGTCTGCCCAAGGATGTCATCGGGAACCGAGCCTTTTTCCTTGATTACGGCGGCGTAGTCTATGAAATCGAAGAAGCATCCGATTATTGGTATTCCTCTCATCCTGGATGCGAAATACGCAAGTTTATTGTTGTAATTCAATGCCGGGAAGAACATTATGACATCGAATCCGGAGAAAAGTATCCTGAAGAAAATGGAGGGGCACAGCGTCTTTGTGGCGATGTTCGGGTATTTGCAGAACGGATGCAGGACATCATACATTCTCACCAGCCTGAATCCGTCGAACTCTTCGCTCCATGGCCGATCAATCCTTTTCGGGCAGTAGATCGTCACATCATGCTTTTTGGCCAATTCTTTCGCCTGGAACCAGATGTTGGTCTCCGCACCTCCCACTTCCGGGTAGAAACGGTTTGTCACGATCGCAATTTTCAGCCTTGAAATTCTGTTATTTTCCATAGGTCAGCCTCCTCGTTGAATTCATTGCCCCAGTCCCAGGTATTTCAAAAGTCCGAATTTCCGCAATACTTTTTCTGTCTTTGAAATATCTATCAGCTTGCGCCTGTCGTCCTTATCGAAGTAGAAAAGCCATCCTGAAACAAGATATGCAATACCGGCAGTGGCTGCGACGAGCGTGATTTTCAACAGGGACCAGTTTCCAAGATAATGAAGGAAGGCACCGATCACGGCCGCCGAAAGGAGCATGGGAATCAGAAGCGGCAGGAAAACCTTCCTCGCATAGTACGATATCTTCATCTTGCCAAGCCTGACGGAAAGCGGGAATTCGACGAAGACACTGATGATCGTGTTTGAGATCAGACCTCCGACCGCTATCCCGATCAGTCCGTATGCCCTGACGAGGGCGAGCATCAGGGAAACATTGAGGATGGCATAGGCGCAATGAATAATGGCAAGACGCTTGTGTTCTCCCGCCATCAGGAGGAATTTGCCCTGCACGCTTCTAAATGCGACTCCGGTGAAGACCGAGACCAGGCAGATCGCAGTCACATTGACGGCGAGCGAGTCCTCGATTTTCAGCCACACCTTCAATATCTGTACGGAGAGCAGGAGGAATACCACGAGAAAATATCCTGTGATGAATGCGGATATTTTTGAGCTTCTCAGCAGTATCCATCTGAGTTTCTCGAAGTCGCCGGACTTGTATATCGAGGCGGCGACGGGCCCCAGGGTTGACTGGAACTGAGTGGTGAGCTTGTCCATCATTTCAGGCAGCCTTGTTCCGACCTGGTAGATGCCAAGAGAGCTTATCCCCAGGAAGTAGCCTATTATTATCCTGTCCACTCTTGTTATGAAAATATCGGAGACGGTACATATGTAGGAATATATGCTGAAAGATGAAATCTCCTTGAGTTTTGCGAAATCCGCAAGGAATGGCGAGATGCGGAAGCCGGGGAGTATCCTGATGATGAAAATAATCATCGCGATGTTTGTGAGGAGGTTCAGCGCCGCGGTGAAAATCGCGATCGCTAGGACGGAATAGCCCTGGTCTATGAGAACGTAGAATCCTGCGAGATTCGCTATGACATTCACCAGGAGAATCGCGTTCTTGATGTCGAATCTTCTGACACCGGCGAGAATTTCAGGGAAAATTCCTGTGGGGAAAACTATCGCCACTCCTACGCCAAAAACTGCAAATGATGTCTTGAGATATGACATGCTTACTGTCGAATCTGCTCCAACGGTGACAATGTGTTCGAGAAAATATGCGATGATAATGGAGGTTCCTGCTATGACCAGCGAAAAGGCGCAGAACACAAGCATGACCGTGGACACGAGCTTGTTGAACGAATGGATGTCGCGGGTCACATCGGATTCCGCAGTGAACTTCTGTATTGTCTGCCCAAAACCGAAATCGAGCATCACGGAATATCCGAAAATCGCCCAGAGGAAACCCCAGAAGCCGTAGAGGCTTTCACCGAGCCCGAGGAACAATATTCTTGTCATGAAAATGGAGCATACAAGTCTTGCGACAAGCAACGCGTAGTTGGTGGCGGTTCCGCTCATTATTTCTTTAGAGACGACGCTCATGTGCCTCCTTGGCTGCCGTTGAAAATGTTGTCCAGTATGTCTTTGAGATGTATGTCAGGAAAAATATCAATGCCGAATGCCGTTTTCATTTTATAGAAAAGAAAAAATGCAATGGTGGCGGTAAAGGCCGCCACAATGCCGAACAGGATGGCGCAACATGTAATCCTAAGAGCGTTCATTGCAAGCTCCTCATGGTGTCACCTGCTCCATCTGCGGCATCGCAGTTTCCTGGGAGGGCGGGTTGTTTTCCTCCGTCGCATCGCAGGGTGCCTGGTTCTTCCTTCTGCGCAGTTCAGCCATTGCGGATATTACCGCGAAGACAAGCATGAGCTGGTAGAAGTTGTTCGTCTGTTTGAGCACCCATTCCAAGCTGGATTCGATGTAGATTCCGGCAAGTCCTCCAACCAGGGCGGCGGAGACAAACATGAGCTCAGTTTTCCTGAGGCTGATGAAATTCAATATGTTGAGCAGGTAGAATCTCATGAGGAACAAAAGGAAGACTGCTAGGTTGAGCCATCCTGTTTCAGCCGCCACAAGAAGATATACTGTCTCGACGACTCCCTCCTTGAACTCATCGTCCTTCCGCTCTATGTGGTCGCTGTACGGATAGGGCGGATTTATCTTGATCCCCCAGTTGTTGAGGCCGACCCCGAAGAATTTGTCGCCGGCCATTTTCACTGCCGCCTCCGCAAGGGAGATCCGGGTCAGCTTGGATTCTACCGGCGCGTTTGTGAACCTTTCCACGATGGTGTGCATGCTCTTTGCCAGCACGCAGAACGCGCCAAACAGTATGAGCACCGCAATGGCGACTTTTCTGAATTCGAATCCGTTGATCAGAGAGAGAGCCATTGTTATGCCGCAGGCGAGCCCATAGCACATGAGTCCCGCTCTTGAAAGGGTGCACACGACACATATCGAGCCCATTCCGAAGATGGCGAGAAGCGATGTGACCTTGGCCGCGGAGAGATTCGCGTTCAATAGCCATGCGAAAATTATGGTGTTGAAGATTATCATGTACATCACAAGCGAGTTCTGATGCGGCAGAGGGCCGTTTGTCTGGAAAAGATGCATGCGGTATTTCTGGTTGAGAACCACCAGGAATATATAGATGATGATGGGAGCGATCATGTGCAGCATCCTCATGATGTCCTCCTCTGCGTTAAGATAGTTGCACATGGTCCAGTAGAAGAAATACATCCTGACCATCTTCCACAGTTCGAAATAGGAATAGACCGATTCGGCTGAATTTGAAATCGAAATCCAGCTGAAGACAAAATAGAACAAATACAGGATCGAACCGGGCGGAAGGAGAATCAGCTTGCGCTCCCTGCTCCTTGAAACGACAAGCAGAAAAAGAACGATTGCCGCAATGTCAACAAGAGTAACCTGAAAGCCCTTGGCCGTTCCACGATAGGTTTCCATTGACACAAAGTTTATTGCCCCGAGAAGACTGCATGTGAAAAAAACCGCAATGAACAGGACGACATTTTCTATGAACTTGATCTTGGATGCGAGGATGAAGCCGATGGGCACTCCGAAAATCAGGACGCCGAAAAAAATTATGTGTTTCAGTTCCATCTCTAATTACCGCCTCCTCCACCGCCACCGCCACCGCCGCCTCCGCCGCCGCCTGGTGAGATGGACATTCCCATGCTGTGTCCAAAAGGACCTGCAATCAGGTTAAGCAGTTCGAAAGTGGGGATAATTTTATTTATAACAACGTTATATTGCGAAAATGCGCCCCTCGGCGCAAATACGATGTCGTTCGGCTTGAGCGGAAAATCCCTTTTCATTCCGCGCATCACATCGTGGATGTCTATGACATATACCTTGGGATTGTTGCTCAGGTTTCCTCTTATGACAAGGATTGACGAGGAGGAGGATTCGAGAAGCCCCTTGCAGTATGTCAGAACCCTTGTGATTGTCATGCCGTTCTGATAGCCGATGTGTGTCGGGCTTACAACTTCTCCCAGGATGAATATCTCCGCATTAGCCGAAGACGGTATGTATATGTAGTCTCCGTCAATTAGGGGAATATTGTGAAGTGGATTCCCCTTAGATATTGCCTGTATGAAGTCTACTGGGAGGATTTTGCCATTTCTTGCGATGAATGAATTGTCAAGATCGGCCATTTCAATAGTTTTCCCATCGTATTGGCCGGTCAGAAATCCCTTAGCCATCGCGATGGCGTCAGTGAGTCTTGTAACCCTGGTGATGGGATAGCGGCTGGGATTCCCGACCTTGCCTATGATGGTGAAGGTGGAAGATGTTATTTCAGTCGGGACAAGCGAGACATGCGGTTCCCTTACGTATTTTTTAAGTTTTTCCTCGATCTGTTTCTGCGCTTCCGCAATAGTAAGTCCCGCCAGGGGGACGACTCCTGCAAGGCTCACTGAAATACTTCCGTCCGGAGTCACGATAAGTCCGTTTGATGTCATGTCCTCATTGTCATAGACCCTGAAATCGAACTTGTCGCCCGGCGCGATCCGATAGGTATCGGTCTTGACATTTTGCAGTTCTTCGAGCTCTTTTTTTATCTTCTCATCATTAACTCCAGTGTTTTTTAATTCCTCGGCATCGGCCTCGGGATTGATGAGGGATGCGTCTATGGCATTGTCCGGGATATTGCATCCCTGATGAATTAACAGAGTGGCTGTGAGGAAAATCCAAAGAGTCATAAGAAGCAGTTTTGATTTTCTCATGCTGAACCTCCTGAAATATTAAAGTAATCACTGTGAACGCGATTGACCAGGCCTGAAATCTTTCGGCAATTCTGGGCTCTAAGGAATTTTACACACGACAGCACTGCAATCTTCCGGC
Source organism: uncultured Lentisphaerota bacterium (assembly GCA_903872565.1). Lineage (GTDB taxonomy): Bacteria > Verrucomicrobiota > Lentisphaeria > Victivallales > GWF2-50-93 > CAIQLG01. The sequence continues at coordinate 33,907 of CAIQLG010000018.1, forward strand.
TTTCCCTGAATCTGGTCACAAGGATGAAAAGGTCCGACTGCCGTGATATTGCCGAAAAGAGCCTCATGTTTCTTGAAAAATCGAAGAGTTCCCAGAAAATGATGTCATAGTCCTTCTGCGCCTGGATGAACTCGGAGAGCCTCGCCTCGTCGACGGGGTAGGAGAAAGTGTTGTCATCAAGGTCGAAATACGCAGTATGGACTCCGTCTTCTCCGAGCGAAGGATGGAATTTTTCGACGGGACTGCTGCCATACACGAATGGATTTACAAAATTCCCATCGTCCCTGCCGACACCAGATGCGGGTTTTGCAATCAGCAGTATTTTCTTGTTACGCGCCTTGAATATCCTTACGCACTCTGAAAGCAGAAGTGATTTGCCAGTTCCGGAAGAGACAGATCCAAGTACGACGAATGGTCTCTTCAAGTTCCTTATCTCGTTCTGCATGTTTTCAAAAACAACTTGAAAAGAAGTGTTGAACAAGGACAGGTTCACCTTGTCCCTGTCCGGCAGGGAACCGAGATTCTTTATTTTAAAAATCTGTTCGATGTCAAAACCTGATTTGACTGTGAGATCCAGAAATTCCCTTCCCGTCACAAACAGAACCGTGACTATCATTAAAAAGACTGCGGCAGCCAATATTATCACCTTCCGCTTTGTGCTGTCCGGAAACGCAGGAGGAACTGCCGGTTCGAGGATTCTGATGTCGAGGCTGTTGGGCTTGACGGAAAGCCCAGAGGTCGCTATCATGTTTTCGACCTTGGTAAGGGTCTCCCTGTTCAGGTCAAGCCTCCTCTTGTATTCGCTATATTTCTCGCCTGCCGATGAAATGTTCTCGAGACTTTTCTTTGTTTCCTTAATCTCATTCCCGTAGCTTTCAATGTTTTTCATTGCGGATTTCAGTTCTGACTCGACTTTCAGCTTCTCTATTTCGAGTGTCTGCCTCGTCTGGTTGCTTCCATAAGTTATCTGCTCGGGCTTGGGCTTCTGTCCATCGCCAACCCGCTTTTTAAGTTCATCTATTTCGCCGCGGATTCTCTTGACTTTCGGATTATCGTCGGTGAATTTCTGAGTCAGCTCGTTAAGCTGGTTTTCAAGCTCCTTCATGACGCCCGCGTCAAGCGGAGTTGTCACGTAGGAAATCTGGACGTCGGGAGACATCTGCGAGACTGCCGTGTTCAAATCCAGGATTCTGATTTTGGCAGTCTCCGCATCCGCCCTGTTTTCCAGAAGTTTCATTTCGAGATCCTTCACTTTCTGCAGATTCATGCCTATCTCAGTGTCTATTGAAGTTATTCCGCTGACGCTCAAGCATTTACGCATTCCATCCTCTATTACCGCTATTTCGCCTTTTATCTCCTGTGCTGATGTCCTGTATTGTTCCTCGAGCTTATTTGCGGATCCCTGCATCATTTCGGCGTATGAAGCCAGGAATATCTCGGCAAGGGAGTTTGCTATTTCCGCAGATCTGTTCCGGTCTTCATCTTCCGCGAGGATCGTGAAAAGATTGTTGTTCTTCTGTTTAAGAATCTTTGTCTTCCCGTAAAATGAGTCAACTGAAAGGTTGAGCCCCAGTTTATTTATGGACTTCAATATGTTCTCCCTTGTCCTGACGGATTCTATCACCGTGTTTATGTCGGGGGGCTCGTACAGAGACGGTATTTCCTTTCTCAGCTCGGCGGACTGCGGCAGCTTGTACAATGTGCAGCGGCTGGTCCACTTGTTCTTGATCAGCATCTTGCTGCCTACTGTGGCGACGATGATCCCTATGATTCCTGCGAGGATGACCCATATAAGGTTCTTGACAAGCGTGATGCGCATGATGTCAACTGAAACCTTCAGGAAATCAAATGGCGTGTCGGTTCCCGGGGGGGGGGGGGCGGTTGTTTGGTTCCATGCTCAACTGAATCTCTCCCAAAGTTTTTTCAGTCTTTCAAATTTGGTGTCCGGATGCGGGTTCGCCGGCTCTATGCCAAGCAGGAGGCAGGCTTGCCTTTCATCTGCGCCCTTGGCTCCAAGGAAGTGGGGAATGGCCGCAAATATCCTGCTTCTGGGATGCTTGAATATGCTGCCATTGCGATAGCTGGCGCCGAACTTCATCGTATTTAGCACAACGTTTTTCAGAATGCTTTTAAATCCGTGTGACAGGCTCAGATCCGGCGGGGTCTCCGCCATCTCGCGGAAAGAAGTCTCATGTCCGGAAATTCTCGAAGCGATTGGAAGATATGCTTTCAGGAGAAAATCTGACGATTTCACGAGCAGCGCCTCGGCCTCCGTCCTGCCCAGCGGGTGTTCGGGAGGGCTGAGCTTGTATTCAATTGATTTCAGATAGTATTCGAAAAGTCCGCATCGTGTGAGTTCCTCGTCCGAGGAAAAAGCCTTGAAGTTCTCCTTGCGCTTCACGTAGGACGAGTCATAGATTCCTCTCAGAATGAGAAATGAGTCGCCGGCGGCCATTGTCGCCTTCCATGCGTTCCGCTCGACAAACTCCATCGCCTCTTCGGAGGTGTCACCTGACGCCAGCCTTCGTTTCGAGAGTAGAATCCCCATTCCCCTGTTCATGAGAAGTCTTGCGGCTTCCGGGAGTGGCATGTCTTTCACATTCCATTCGGGTATGGCGTCGAACACACAGGGATCTCCCCACAGGACAATGTGTCCTTGTTTCGCCTCGAACCAGACCATCTCGTATTCAAGGCTGCGGAGTTCCGACGAGTTCTTCAAGGGGCTGAAGTCCACTTCTATGCCGAATTGAGCGGAAAGCCGGGTCGCAAGATCCCTGAATCTTGCATTGAAGGCTTTCTTCATTCCGCCGTTTATCCCGTTTGAAATCAGGAAAACATCGTAGTCATTGAAAAGGCACTGTTCCCCGTCCCTGATTTTCACGCCGCCTTCCCCTCGCCCATATCCTCCGCCAAGAACGATTGCCGAAAGCGTGTCCGCCCCGGCGACATTCAGTGTTTCGGAGACGAGCGTCTTCATGTGCGCTTCAATTGTCGCGTCAATCTTTTCTCCGCCTGAAACGGTGTACTTGGATGTTTTCATGATAGAATCTCTTTTATTTTTTCAGTGAGGAACTCGGCATTGACCTCCATTTCGTCTTCGCTCCTGACAACTATGTCGGCCTTGTCTTTCCCAGGCCTGACAAACTTCCTGTGTGTCGGAATGACGAATCTCATGAACTGTTCACGGACAGACTCAGGTGTTCTTCCTCTTTGGGTACAGTCTCTGTCCATGCGTCTGTTCAGCATAGTCTCTTCCTCGGCACTTATGAAGATCTTCAGATCTGCGGCATTGCATATTTCGTCGAAATGCAGTGCGAAGATGCCTTCAGCAATCAGCAGGCCGCCGAAAGGAGGTGGAACTATCCTGGCATCAGTGCAACGCCTTGAGTGAGTGGTGAAGTCGTATCTTATCTCGTCCACATATTCGCCGGCGGCGAGAGCCTTGAGGTCTGCGGCGAAACGGGTGCCTTCAATCGCCTCCGGCCTGTCAAAATCATAGTTCTTGTAGAACTCCTTATCCCTGCCGGGAAGATGCCTGTAGTAATTGTCCATGGACAGGCAGACGGTACTGAAACACGCGAGACGCTTCGCAATTTCCATTGTGATCGTTGTTTTTCCTGAAGATGTTCCGCCCGCTATCAGGACAAGCTTATTTTTCATTTTCGGATCCATCATCCCCCCTGGTGAAATCCCCCAGCAGTCTCTTTAGAAAGATGTTAAGAACGATTTTAATGTCGAGAAACAGCGATGGCTTGTGACTGTAATACATGTCATGTATCATCTTCTCGGATTCGCTTCCGTTCTCCGGCAGAGACTCCCCGTATGAGAAAGCTCCTGGAAGATAGACGGGAAGGACTCCAATCATTTTCTCGCCTTTCCCGCCCGACCCGGCAAGACTGTTGCCGGAAATGAAGATGTTTCCCTTGAGGACTTCGACAAGCAGTGGAACCTTGTCGAGTGAAAATCTTTTGAAAAGATTTGCGGCTATCCCAGTGCCGTTGCCGAATGTCCTCACCCTGCATATGCTGCTACGGTCAGCCGCGAAATACTCGAGAGCGGAAGATGAAAGGCGTTTGAAGAGACTGAAATACAGAATGAACAGCACATAGAATGGAAATGCGGCGAGGAGCATGACTGTGGCGGTGAAGAATGACCGCAGTCTTTTGATCTTTATGAGGATTTCCGAGATTGCCTCGCCCGAAAGGATGAACTTGTCAGTTAGAACAAGAGCCTCTCCTGTTTCAGGATCAATAAGCCTGCATTGACGTATTATTTTGCCGGACACCTCAAGATCCAGCCCCACGTATGAGCCATCGCATACTACGGAATTTTCTATGACTGTCCTGCTGTCTATTATGACATTCGAGCCTAGTACGGCGCTGCCGCCGATGACGCAGAGACCGCCTATTTCGACATTGTCGCCAATCATTACGGGCTTTTCGATCCGGGCCGTCCGGCTCAGCGACACATTCTGTCCAACGTAGATGCCGTCCTCATTGTTGTACCCCGGGAGCACGAAATTACCTCTTTTCCCCCTGAGTACGGACATGTTAATATTGAAGAAATCCTTGACACTGGACAGGGTGCTGATCCCGAACCCCGCCTCCTCATAGGATATCCTTACGGTGGGAACGGCAAATTTTCCTTCCCCATCCGGCTTCATGAGAATAAGCCTTCCCTTTCCATCGTCGGAACATAGTTCGATGTTGGCGCCATCGAAAAACTTATATTTCCCAGCCTTTACAGAATAGTCAATAAAGACAGGTCCATTGATTATCAGAAGATCCTCTCCGGCGGCGAAGTCCGTGTTCTTCATCAGGATTTCGCCGATCCCATCACCATTGCGGATGAATCCGTATGAAATGTCAACGCCCCATTTCATCCCATCCGAAAAATATTTCTCGACCTCGTGGCCAGCTTCGTCAAGCAGTATCCTCACCTGTTTTATTGAAGAGGTAAAGCAGAAATCCACCAGATATTCGGCCCATGGCTTGTTGGCGATCTTGAGAAGGTATGGGGAACAGCACGGATCAATTGAGCTAATCCATGGGCAGTTTGCATTTTCAATTGAGATAATGCATTTCATCAGTGCGGTTTTTCGCCCTTTCAAGACACCTTTTGAGCATAGGAACTTACTGCCGCATCAAGGTTGTCGAATATGTCGCATATCCTGTGGATTCTTGTTATCTCGAAAACCATGCGCACTTTTTTCTGCAGATTTGCGATCTTGATATTGCCACCATGCTCTATTGCGCTCTTAAGGCAGGCCACGAAGGCACCCAGCCCCGAACTGTCTATGAAATCAACTCCCGAAAAGTCCATGACATAATTGCTCGGAGAGGTTTGGACTTCGGTGAACCTGCTCTTGAGGTCCTTTGAGTTTGACGCATCAATCCTCCCGCTGATTGAAATTACCGTGACTGAATCCTTCTGGCACGTATCTATTTTCATGGATTTCCCCCTTAAGTTTTGGTTTATTGGTAACTATACCCTTGCCAATGCAATTCTGCAAGGGCAATTTTAAAATGCCGGTAAAATGGGTCACTCGATTTCACGTATAAAGCGATTTGCATAATTCATACGGCTCGTATATATTATAAAATGAGGAGAGGAGTCGGGTCTTATGTCTTGGGAAAATAACATTATCAAAGAAGTCTCCGATCTGCGCAGGCGGGCGGAGGGAAAAATCATCCATTTGCCGCCGGGAAAAATGGAGCGGCTCCTACCCGATGAAACACAGCGGGGCTTTCTAAGTCTCAAAACTCTTTTTCCGGCAGATATTCCGGACTTTTGTGTCCATTATAACCCTTTTGTCCTTTGCGTCCCTTGTGGGCAGAAGACAGAATGCAGTCGGCAGAGGGCATAAATATGTTAGGGATTAAATTTATAAAAAGGATGATGAAGATGGATAATAATATTGAGAAATCATGTAAGGTCTGGAAAATTGTGGTTTTCTTTGTGCCTATAGCCGTAATTCTGATCCTGTTCGCATTGCTCTCTGACACCTTCACTCTCAGTACCCCGACCAAGATTGACACCAGCGATGTCGTCTCGCCATTGCCCATATCCAAGCGGGGAGTAGCCTTGTCCAATGTTTTGAAAGTTGCGGTCGGCGCAATGATATCTCCGGAGAAAACCCGCGATTATTATACCGACATGATTGAACTGGTAGGCCGCAAGATCGGACATCCGGTTGAAATCATCCAGGCCAAGACGTATGAACAGATCAACGCGCAATTGGAAGAAAAAACTTTGGACTTTGCTTTTGTTTGCTCTGGCCCGTATGTAAAGGGCAGAAAAAAGTTTGGGATGGAAATACTTGTCGTACCAGTAGCACACAACGAGAAAGTTTATTATTCCTATATGATTGCCAGCAAGGACAGCACAATTTCCGGATTTGACGATCTGCGGGGTAAAAAGTTCGCATTTACCGATCCGAATTCAAATACAGGCTGCCTGGTGCCCCTATATATGCTCTCACTGCGGAACGAGACTGCGGAAAGTTTTTTTAGCGCGGTATCCTACACCTACAGCCATGACAATTCCATCAAGGCTGTTGCAGAAGGGCTGGTAGACGGAGCGGCGGTGGATTCGCTGATATGGGAATATCTTCGAGCCACTGATCCGAAATACGTATCCATGACAAAGATTGTCGGAAAATCACCTCCTTATGGTATTCCTCCCATTGTCGTACATCCTGCCATGAACACTGAAATCAAGAAAACGCTGAAGAACGTTTTTTTGAACATGCACAAGGATCCTCAAGGTGCTGAACTGCTCAAGAAGATGGGCATTGAACGATTTGAGGAGGGGGACGATAAAATGTACGATTCCGTCCGGGCCATGCAGGACTATCTGGAAGGCCAAATTCCCTCTGCCATGTCACGGGAGTCGCAAAATGCGGGGAAGAAAACTGCGCCATGAAGACCATCCATCAAAAAGTTTTTTTCAGGGTTTCAGGTCTGGTTGCTATTCTCGTAATGCTTATCTGCTGTATTGTAATTGTCTCGATGCGCCGGGAAACACGCAAGGAAAAGCAAAGTCTTGGCATAGAGCAGACGGCATTCATCGCATTGCAGTGCAATGCACTGCTCGATTGGAGGGATCTGGTTGGGATACAAAACATACTGAATGATGCGACGAAAGGAAAAGAGGTGAAATATGCATGGTTGGAGCAAAAAGGCGAGGCTGTCGTACATACTTTTGACAAAGGAATCCCAAAGGGGCTTCTGAGTCTGCACACGGATGACATTTCCAAGAATCCCGTCCGCGAATGGAGTGCCGGGGGCGAAGAGGTTTATTACGACATCGCAATGCCAGTCAAACGCCACGATGCCATTCTCCATCTCGGACTGTCCAGGTCGGGGGTGGACGCAGGCATATTGACACTGATCCAATGGGTCGTTCTGGCCAGCTTGCTCATCATATTGCTCGGCGCAGGCATGGCCTATGGGATATCGATCATAACAACGCGGGAAGTGGATGCGCTAAACGCCGATCTGCGTGCAAGCGAAAAACGCTTCATGGATGTCCTGCATGCTTCCCTGGATGCCATTCTCCTGATTGACGGTAGGACGTTCGTGGACTGCAACGAGGCCACCGCGAAAATGCTTGGATATCCTGATAAGAATCAGTTTTTACAGACTCACCCCTCGGAACTTTCACCGCCAGTGCAGCCCGATGGAAGAAAATCGCTCGAAAAGGCAAATGAGATGATGAGGACCGCCATCGAAAAAGGATACCATAGATTCGAATGGATGCACCGGAGAGCCAACGGAAAAGATTTTCCTGTCGAAGTCTCGCTCACCCCTGTCATAGTGGAAGGAAAGAACGTGCTTTATTGCGTTTGGCACGACATCACCAAACGCAAGCGGGCGGAGGCTGAACTCAAGGAGACAAATCTCAAACTCGAAGTTGCCACGAGACGGGCCGAGCAGGCCAATGCCGCCAAAAGTGACTTCCTCGCCAACATGAGCCATGAGATCCGCACCCCCATGAATGGAGTGATCGGCATGACCGGGCTCCTGCTGGACACCAATCTGAACGACGAACAGCGCAAATATGCCGAGACTGTACGCGCCAGCGGAGAGTCTCTGCTCACGATTATAAACGACATCCTGGATTTTTCCAAGATCGAGGCGGGTAAACTCGAACTGGAAATTATGGACTTCGATCTGCGTGCCCTCCTGGACGATTTCGCCGTCTCGCTTGCACTGCAGGTACAAAAGAAGGGGCTTGAATTCATCTGCGCCCTTGCTCCGGACGTGCCGCCCCGCCTTTGCGGCGATCCCGGGCGCCTGCGCCAGGTGCTTGTCAACATTGCGGGCAACGCAATAAAGTTCACGCAGAAAGGCGAGATTTCCGTGTTGGGAAGCCTGGTGTCGGAAGCCGAGGCGAAAGCCGTGATCCGTTTCTCTGTCCGGGATACTGGCATTGGCATTCCGACGGACAAGAAAGACAATCTATTTCAGAAGTTCACCCAAGCAGACTCCTCGACCACGCGCAAGTACGGTGGCACCGGTCTGGGGCTGGCCATTTCCAAACAGATCGCAGAGCTTATGGGTGGAACGATCGGCGTTGTGAGCCCTTCGACATCGCTCAGGACAGGCGATGGCGGGCCGGGGTCGGAGTTCTGGTTCACTGCGAGTTTCGCAAAACAGACCGGACAGGAACATCACATCACGCCATTGGCAGATATTCGCGGGACACACATCCTGGTGGTGGACGACAATGCTACAAACCGCGAGGTGCTGAAGACCCAGCTCAAATCCTGGTGCGTGCGGTCGGAAGAAGTTTCGGACGGTACCGCTGCGCTACTGGCTCTGCGTAGAGAACTGGATGCCGGCGATCCATTCAAAGCGGCCATTCTCGACATGCAGATGCCCGACATGGACGGCATCACATTGGCACGCACAATCAAGGCCGATGCAAAACTGAGGGATATTCATCTGGTGCTGCTGACCTCCATGGGCCAGTTGGGCGATGCCCGGCGAATAGCGGAGATTGGATTTTCCGCCTGCCTGAGCAAACCTGTGCGCTCGTCGGATCTCTCCGACAGTCTGGCCGCTGTCCTGGCGAAACAAAACATGCGGCAGGCGACTCCCCTCTTTACACGCCAGGCGATCCCCGAGATAAATCGTGGGATGGCAGTTCGCATACTGGTGGCCGAAGACAACATCGTCAACCAGATGGTGGCAGTGGGCATTCTCAAGAAACTGGGACTGCGCGCGGACGCCGTGGGCAACGGCGTGGAAGCCGTCAAGGCTCTCGAAACCATCCCGTACGATCTGCTGCTGATGGATGTGCAGATGCCTGTAATGGATGGACTGGAGGCCACGCGCCAAATTCGCGATCCCCATTCCGCAGTCCGCAATCACCTCATCCCCATCATAGCCATGACTGCCGGTGTCATGCAGAAGGACCAGGATCGCTGCATGAATGCAGGCATGAACGATTATGTCACCAAGCCGGTGTCACCCCACGCGTTGGCGGAAGCACTGGGGAAATGGCTACCGAAAGAAGGCGGAGAGGGCAGGGGGGATGGGCATACCCGTCAGGATAAGGCGGGCTATGCCCGCAACCCAGATCCGAAATTCTAATATCTAAATCCCAAACAAATTCGAGTGAGTCAAGCTCGAAATTTAAAACGGAATGAATCAAATCCCATTAAAATCACTGAATATTTCTTTTCCTGTTTGCAATTTCAATTATTTGTTTTAAACTCACGTATGAAATTCAGATTTCCTGACTCGTACCTTCAATAGCGCTGGAGATGTGGGAAAAGGGTGTGTGGCTAAAAAGGGGTTGCAGCCGGGAAATCTGAATGAAAAATCCCCCCCGGGGGGGATTTTGAGACATTGTTATTTTCAGCGGATCAGGAACTCTGAAATTTAAGGTGAGAGCAGGGGAAACCATGAAAATGGATACGAAAAAAAAGATATTGTATGCCGCCGCGGAAGAATTCGCGATTAAAGGCTACAGCGGCACGACCATCCGCGACATTTGTATTCGCGCCGGCGTGAATCTGGCCGCAGTCAACTATCATTTCAGAAGCAAGGAGGAGCTATACAATAACATGTTCGAGTTTCTCTTCACGGAAACCCAAAGGGAAAATGTTCTTGACAGGCGGTGGAACGGGGATTTCAAGGAGTGGAAAAAATCCATCAAGGCGTGGGTCGTGATGAGCCTGGACGACATTGTCAATCCCAACACTCTGAACCGTTGCAAGTTTCAGATTTTTTGCAGGGAGATGATGGACAGTTCGGAGATTTTCCCGAACATATACGAGATGTATCTTAGTCCCATATTAAAAAATCTGGAGACACATTTCAGGAAGGTCATGCCGAAGGACACCGGCGAAGAAGAGATTTACATAAGGATTTTTTCGGTGATGTCGGACTGTTTCTTCTATTTTCAGAACCGTGTGAT
>CAIQLG010000019.1 GCA_903872565.1 uncultured Lentisphaerota bacterium
AATGAACACCCAATATCCAACTCTCAATCTCCAACCGATGAAGGACAGAAATAAACTTGGGAATTGGATATTCCGTGTTCGTTATTGGATATTCAAAAATCCTTAGCTTGATAGGTATGCCTATGTTAGGGGCGTCTTACACGGCCAACATGGCCGTGACTACAACTTAAAAAGGCGAAAGAATCACGTAAATGTCAATTCTCTTTTGAGTTTATTAGCAATGGAACAATATAGCACTCAAAACACCCAGCTTAACGGTTACTGTTTATACAGCCATATTTTAGTTTTAACGTTTTTACAGCACTCTTGTCAGACCTGCTGCCGCACGCTTCCCTGCCGAAAGAAAATAGGATGGTCTAGATTCCGACACACGGCTAATCCCCCGTTTTTTTGGGATTTTGTCATTGTACGTCCTGTATTCGAGAATCCTCCTGCCTCTGCGTGGCGACATGATCTTTTACCTTTCCGGCAAATACGTTACAATATATGATTGGAATAAACACTCCGAGAAGATAGCACTTGTAATGCTTAAATCTAATAAACTGACATGTATTATGTAACCGTTAAGCTGGATATTTTAACAAAGGTGAGGAAAATAATCCTTGGTCAGTTGTTTTTCAAGGCTGGCTTAGATTTTGTGCCGGTGGCTGGGTGGCTGGAGAGCTATGGAATCTTGTAATTCATTATGAATTTTATTATACTCCCCTGATGTGCCATATATAGCCCATAATAAAGGGAGTAGATAACAGAATCGGGAAAAATCCCCATTTAATATACAGGATGTCAATTTTGGATGGATTCCAAGGTCTCCTCAAAATTAGGACAATTACAGATGTCCAAAAAGCAACTATTGCTACAAAAGTGAATTGAGCGCATTGCCCACCATCAAGAATCATCCCGGCCATAAATAACAGAAAGAATTGGTAGACAAAAGAAAAGCCCATTGCGCTTTCGTAACGCTTGTCAAACCACTTTATCTTTTTCAGTCCAAAAGCCTCATCAAGTGGCACATTCCATTTAATATTATACCAGCTCACATGCAGAACTCCTCTCTACACAGACAATACAGCAAAAATTCATTTTTTCAACATACTCCAACAGAGACCAGAGCCTTTCCCAAGGCAAGTCCCTCAAGAGAAAGCAAGAACCGGTTTCACCAAGAAAGAGAAATGGAAAGCTTTTTGTTGGTCACAGAGTAGAGTGGTGGCTGGCCGGTTAGGCCTTCTTTTCGGTTTCAATTTTCCAGATTTCTGAACCTGCCACATAAATATACCTTTCTTCCGAATCAATTAACTCGAAATACACGCAGGTATTTATTGCAAAATCACCCTCGTTGAAAAAGTAAGTCTTTGAATATTTGAGTTGCTTGATAATTTCTCCATTTTTCATGTAAATATTAACTATCTTGCCTTTGAGATTTTTAAAAGCTGCTTCAGCGGCACAGGCTACTTTTTCTCTTGCAAATTTATCTGGATGAACTTTTTTTTCAAAAAGGTACCATAGTGTGAAAAATACCTTTAATAATACAATAGCACCGACAATCCCTCCTATCCCAATTAAAAATTGTAATGTTCGCGGGCAAAATATTATATTCCCAATAATTCGTGTAAATCAGTTGGGCGTGGATTTTTACGGTCAAAGCAAGCAGATTGTTTATTTAATCTTCTTCGCCTTCCCGGAGGCTTTAGCGGAGAGATCGTCAAACATCAGGGTACACGAACTGCCTAGTACCGCCGGTGCTGATTCATCGGGAGAAGTCGAAAGGTCGAAATCAAGAGTCTGATAATAGTTCACATATCTGCTCATGTCGGATTTCGTAATCTTGGCGCTCCAGAAATTTTTATTGCCGTCAACCGTAATTTCCACCTTTGCGTCGCCCTTGGGTGCGCTTTTGAAGTTAAGGACTTTTCCATTTGCGCTCCACGTTCCGGTTTTGCTATTGCAGGTGAAGCTATAGTTGTTCATCCGCAGAACTGCACTCGCTATGGCTGTGGGAGCTGAACCGGAGAATATGTATTTCGATATCGAGCAGGTATCCGCGTTTGTCCTGCCATTGTTGAGATTGAATGACACGTTGTCAAAACGTTTACTCATGGTATCTGAAAATTCAACGTTGAATATGCTCCACTGATAGGCGTAATAGGTTAAACTTTCCTCTGTAAGTTGTTTTGAATAATCGAGATTCATCGAGAGACGAAAGCATCCATCCGGACGTTTCCCGTCAGCATTCCCCCAGCTGTTCAGGAGTATCCAGTACTGGTTTTCAATCTCTGGAGCATCGTCATTATAACCAACGCATACAACGGCATGCCCGCCGCCGCCATCCCAGGGGGCGACAGGATATTTATCCAGATTTATGATTGCTGTCGCAGGTCCATTGCTCCAAAAGTTGTAAAAGTCCATCCAGTCAGCCCCAGTCGGTAAAGAATATCCGAGAAACACAGGTTGGTTCTGGTTCAGGACATTCTTGATGTTTGCTATCGCTGTCTGTTGATCAACATTAATCGTTGGAACCAGCGACGAACTTATTGTGCTGATCGGATAACGAGGGTTTGTGTAGATCCAGGAGCTAGGGCAATTCTGCGCGCCGTTGCCGTTCTGCCACTCGGCATTAGTGTTTGTCCATGCGATCGAATATCCGACTCGTCTGTAAAAATCAGCCATCTGCGTTATGTCGCCGCCCAAGTTGGGATCAGCACCCACAATTTCCGCGTTCGATGCCAGGAACTGGACGGAGAGACCGTTCACGAGTTCCGCCGCGACAGACTTCTGGATATCAAGAGCAATGGAAAGGCATCCTGTTCCGGCCCATATCCAGCAGGTTCCGGTATTACCCTGATCGCGCAGCGTCGGATCGAAATTCAACTTGTCGAGCAGTGAAAAATTCCCGCGTTTGACTTTGCGGCCGGCGGAGATTTTCGCAAGTGGCTGCCGGAGAAAGTTATCATTCCATTTTTTCATTGTCTTCGCATCGGGTCTCATTACGCCATAGGGCAGGCCATTTTTCTGAGCCTGTACCGACGATACAACAAACATGACTGATAAAACCGCTAGAAGCGTTTTCCATTTCATTTCCATTTCTCCTTGATTAGAAAATCCTTCTTGCCATTGGTAAATATTTACGAAGCGATGGATGTATAAATCTAGCCTTCCAGAATAAACATTCAATATAATTTAGTGGAATATCAACGACGACGGAGCCTGTTAGCCAGTTATTGTTCCTGCTCCAGAGGGACAAGGACATAAGGGACAAGAGTGACGTTAGGGACAAGGACACAAAGAGACTCTGACACACGGCCTACTTCTTGCCTTTCGCGGACCAGTCAACAAGAGTAAATGTCTTCTCCGACGGCTTGCCCTTGTCTTTGATGACAGTGGTAGTCTTTTTCTTGCCTATGTATGCGAGCATTGGCAGGGCTTGGTCGAAACCTGCGCCGGCATTGCTGAAGGTAAGGGAGAACGTGCTAATCTTTCCCAGTGTTGCGCCGTCTTCATTGCCTGAAAGGTCAACAACATTGATATTGGAATTCGTAGCTGGAGTTCCTTTTATTTTGACTGTAAGTTTTTTCTTCTTGTCCCACTTGATGTCAACTTGTTCGACAGTCACCGTCTTTGCCTTGATTGAATCATCTCCGGCAATTTTGAATGTCGCGCTGCCGCCCTTTACACCGTTGAATTTCTTTTTAATGGCGCTCTCTAATGCGCTGCTGAATGAAAATAAGCCGAGATTGATAGTGAACCCTGTTTCTTCTCCTATGGAGGTCAGATCAAGAGCCTCAGGAAGCTGAATGGTAGTCTGAACTGTGAACTTGTCGGTGGAACATTGCGTGTATGCGCCGGCAATCTTCTTGACAGATTCCTTGTGCGAACTGTTGAATGAAAGTTTCAATATTTGCCCGAAGATTGTTGCAGCCGCAATGAAGTTCACATCGGTTTTGCTGGCGCCTGTTATGGTGACATCCAATGAAAATGGAGTGAATGTGTAGCCTGACAGTGCCGGAGTCACGGTGTAGCTTCCATCGGCAAGTCCGGTGAAACTGTATGAGCCATCCTCATCGCTGAGAGTTGTCGAGGACAATGCGCCTGACAGTGTGATTAGGACATCTTCTTGTACAGCGCCGCTGACTTTCCCGCTGATCGAGTAAGCGCCCGGGTTCTTTGTGGCGGTGAAATCACAGCCGACAATATTTTCCCCGCTCACGGTGATCTTCCTGCTCGACGGATTGAATGTGTATCCTGAAAGTCTTGGCGTCACGATGTATGAGCCGTCTGACAGTCCTTCAAAGGTGAAGGTTCCATCGGCACCGCTCGTGATTCTGAAAGAGCCCGTGCCTGACAATATCAGCGTAACTCCCTGCTGGACATCGCCGCTGACAGTTCCGCTGATGGAATAGGGACCTGCATCACGTGCGAAACTCGCGTAAATCGTGTGATTAGCGGTGACATTTGTAAATGTGTAAGTTTTTATCGCTCCGATAGATACGGCATCTACAAGGACATCGGCGACATGATATCCTGTGGCGGGCGTTATTGTAAAAGTCTTACTTGCCCCATAAGCCACGGTCGCGCATAAACTGATCGAGCCGTTCGGTCCCGCCGAGGATGTCAGCGTGAAGGTCTGAATTGTCCACTTGGCGTAGAGCGTGACGTTTGCGGAGCCCATCGGAAAAGTCGCGGCCAGGGCGTAATCTGTGCCCGAACCGTCCGCGGCGGTGTTCCATTTTGCGAAGTTGTACTCGGATTTCACAAGGTTCCCGGTGTTGCCCAGGACTGTGACCGTGGCACCGTTGAAATAGCTGTTGCCGTCGGTCGGCACGCTGCCGCCCGTGTTGCCGTTGCCGTCGTAGGTCACGGTGTAGGTAGGCAACGCCGTCCACTTGGCGTAGAGCGTGACATTGGCTGCGCCCATCAGGAATGTCGCGGCTGGTGCATAGTTCGTGCCACTGCCGTCCGCGGCTGAGTTCCAGCTGGCGAAGCTGTACCCTGTTTTCACGAGGCTTCCGGTGTTGCCCAGGACTGTGACGGTTGAGTTGTAGTTGTACGGACTGCTAGCGTCCACAGGCACGGTTCCGCCGGTGTTGCCGTTGCCGTCGTAGGTCACGGCGTAGGTCGGCGCTGGAGTGTAATAGGAGCCAATAGTGGGCGTGGCGACGATGCTTACGCCGCGCTGGTCGGTGGTGATCTTCCCTGCTGGCTCTGTGGCCGTGCTAGTGGCGTAATTGACCAACTGGTGATAATTGCCGTCCGCCGCCAGGAAATAAAATCCCGTCCAAGTGCCGTCGGTATTGTAGGCGAAAGTCCCGTTGCCGATGGCAGGGGCACCGGTGTTGACCGCCATTGTTTGGGTTGGACCGCCGTTGTCAGCCAATGCGCCTAGGTCTCCCGGAGTATATGCCGTTGTAATGTTTGAGTTGCCATTAATTAGGCCGTAAATCTCTTTGTACCAGCAATAGTAGGCGTCTATGTACGAAATATTATAAATATCTGCACCGGTTCCCACTGTATTGTTAATTATAACTGTGTTTAACAGAAAGGATAATCCCCAGTGAAAATTATAAATCCCGCCACCATTTGTTGCGGAGTTCCCGCTGACGGTCGAGGAGATCATTGTCAAATTCGTCATATTATAAATTCCGCCGCCGTTTGTTGCGTTGTTCCCGCTGACGGTCGAGGAGATCATTTTCATATTGGACGAATTGTAAATCCCGCCGCCATCCCCTAACGGGGCGGAGTTCCCGCTGATCGTCGAGGAGTTTATTGTCAAAGAGCCAAAATTCCCAATCCCGCCGGCGTCTGATGAAGTTGCTGTGTTCCCGCTGATGGTCGAGGAATTTATTGTTGATGTTGTACCATTGTAAAGCGAAATCCCGCCGCCAAACCAAGCTTTTGATCCGGAAACTGTTGAACTGGAAAGATTCAATGTGCCAGACTGCACAAGGATACCGCCGCCATAGCCGGCATCTACATTTCCATTGGCAGAAATATCCCCGCCCTTGATGGTCATGTTGGAGATGGAGACAGTGTCGTTAGCGTCGATATAGAACACGCGCGACACCGTGACACCCGGATCCGTCACCTGGACTGTGACGGCGTTTGCGGCGCTTCCCGTGAGAGTCATAGGCTGAGAGATTGAGATCTGCTGGCCGACGCTGGTCGTGCCGTCCGCGAAGGTCTTAACAGGTGTCCCCGGACCTGAGAGCTGTAGTTCGCGGTAGCTTGCGGCGGCAATCGTCTGGGCTCCGCCGTTGTAGAGGACGGTCGAGCCTGCGGCAGGAGCGAAGGTGCCGTTATTGACAATGGCACCCGTGACAGTCAGGTCCGCGCTGGAGCCGTTTGCGACGGTGAGTGTCTTGCTACTGGCGATGGTGAGAGTGCATCCGGTGTTGACCGTGGTCTGATCTATTGTCACATCGCTGTCAACAGTGACATTGGCGTTGATGATAATTCCGTCAGAGTTGGCGGCGGTCGGCGGGGTCGAGGCAGAATACATGTAGTCATCCGGAATGCTTCCGCCGCTCGAGTTGACGAACCAGATAGATGTGTCGCTCCAGTTGCCGGGGTTTTTCGCCATATAGTAGTTGGGCGCATAGGATCCGATGGTGGGTGTAGGAAAGATGGTTACACCGCGTTGGTCGGTGGTGATCTTCCCTGTTGGCTCTGTTGCCGTGCTGTTGGTGTAGTCTATCAACTGGTGATAATTGCCGTCCGCCGCCAGAAAATAGAATCCGTCAAGAGTACCATTTGCAGTGTCGTAGGCGAAAGTCCCCTTGCCGATGGCAGGGGCACCGGTGTTGACCGCCATTGTCTTAGTCGGCCCGCCGTTGTCAGCCAAATCTCCTAGGCTTCCCGCAGTATATGCCGTTGTAATGTTCGAGTTGCCATTAATTGAGCCAGAAATCTCTTTGTACCAGCAATAGTAGGCGTCTATGAACGATATATTATAAATATCTGCACCGGTTCCAGATGTATTGTTAATTATAACTGTGTTTAACAGATAGGACAATCCCCCAAGAAAATTACAAATCCCGCCGCCGTATGATGCGTTATTCCCGCTGACGGTCGAGGAGATAATTGTCATAGTCAACGCATTATAAATCCCGCCGCCGTATGATGTAGCTGTATTCCCGCTGACGGTCGAGGAGATCATTGTCAAAATTCCAAAATTATAAATCCCGCCGCAGTTTGATGTAGCTGTATTCCCGCTGATAGTCGAGGAGGTGATTGTCAAAGGCCCCCAATTCCCAATCCCGCCGCCGTTTGATATAGCTGTATTCCCGCTGATGGTCGAGGAATTTATTGTTAATATTGCACCATTAAAATTCATAATCCCGCCGATATAATAAGCTTTTGCTCCGGAAACTGTTGAATTGGAAAGATTCAATGTGCCTGACTGGTGATATATGTCACCGCCAAAGCCGGCATCAGTATTTCCATTGACAGAAATATCCCCGCCCTTGATGGTCATGTTGGAGATGGAGACAGTGTTAGCGGCGATAAAGAACACGCGCGAATTCGTTCCGCCGACTCCTGGTATCGTCACCTGGACTGTGACATGTGTTCCGCTGCCGGCGCTGTTCGCGCCGTCTATGGTCAAGGACTTAGTGATCGAAAGTTGGCTCGAGATGCTGATTGTCGCGTCGCCGCTAAGTTGAAAGGTGATGGTGTCGCCCGGATCTGCGTCGTCAATGACCTGCCGCAGGGATCCCGCGCCTGAGTCATTTCCGTTTGTCACGACATGAATATCCGCGTTGAGGGCCGATCCGGCACAGAGCAGCACCGCCGCAAGAAAAACAGAACGAAAAATTCCCATCACAGTTTCCTCTTAGAATTATCATCAAGAATATTATATGCTAGCATGTCAAGGTCAAGAGTAGCGATTTCCTGACCGTAAAAGGCCAGTCTCTTTGTCCGTCAATTTAGCCAGTTCCATGGACAAGTCAATGCGTTTCAAGGACATTTCCTTGAATTTCCGGTAATTCACAGTCTGTTGCCTGACCTCTTTGTATCTCTCGTTGCTCACATGTCCGGTAGCACTTTTCTCAACTCAGCTTCGAAGAACAAAAGGGACCATAGGGACCCAAGTGACCTCTGACACCCGATGAACATCGAACATTCAACTCTTCGTGCGCCGTTTTAAGAGAGGACATAGGGCAACAATTGGAGATTCTACGAAGTCCGTAGTTCGTCCAATATTTTTCTTGAAAAACAGCTACAGGATGCTATCTTCCTTTGTAAGTGATAGTTTAATTAACATTTTGTGTTCAAATACAGCGAAATATTCTGATAAAATATATAAAAAAACAATCCTTTACGCTGATCGGAATTTCTTTTCCGTTTTGAACGCATTTTAATATTATTTTCGGACTGGAGGATATTAAAATGATGCTTTTTGCTCCGCAAATTACAGAGTCCCAGCTTCCCGGGCACTGCGGTCCGTGCAGTCTCTCTACCTGCCTTTACATACTCGGATTCGAAGCCACGCAGCACGAACTTGCCAAGGCGGCCAGCGCCCCATTCCGCGTCTTCATGCACGGTCTCGACGAAAACAAGATCAAAAAGGCTGCCGAAGCCTATTCCGTCAAATCAACGTTTCTCATGGAAGAACAAAAATACAGCTCGGATCGCTTCTTCGCGAAAATGATGAAACATCTGGAAAAAGGACTGCCTGCGATAATCTGCGTTTGGGATTTCTCACATTGGGTGGCGGTGATCGGCTATCTCGAGGAAAAAGGGAAGTTCATTATCGTGGATCCGAGAAACAAGAGCAGCGTCTTCAATCTGTACACAAAGAACTATCTCGCAAAGATCGCCTGGAACGAGTCGGAAAATCCGGGGAGTAGCGAGCCCTCCCAGTATTTCTCCATCCTGCTTAGCAGAAAAGACAGAAAAGCTCCCAGATGGAGAATCACCGAATCATGGATGAGACTTTGCGAAAAAGGTTCCGACGACACGGCGGACAATATGGCCAATGACCTTCTTGAGATGGCAGAGCGTGCGGCACCAACCGGAAAATACGGGGGGAACGGATATTATATGACACAGGTGCTCGACCAGTATGAGGATCTGATAATAGACACGGTTAACCATTGGGTCGGAAACGAGCAGGTGAACAAAACCGATCTTAAAGCATTCTACGAGGACTACAAGGTCGTCGCAGCCTCGACGGCGATCCGCCTGCCCAAGAACGCCGACAATATGGCGCTGATCTCGCAGATCAGCACTCTCCTGACAATTTATGCGTGCCACGGGAAGCTATGAGTTTTCACATAGCCATCCCAAAGGATGAAGGATTAATGGATTTTGGGATTACTGGATTATTGGATTTTAATTCAATAAGAAACAAAAATGCAGGGGGGATAAATAAAATTTTGAGAGAAGCATTTGAAAATTATCATACATTATTTTATGAATATCTTCTGGAGTTACAACAGTCCATGAATCCAACAATCCAATCATCCAAGGAACGATAGTGAAAATATTTCACGAGTCTTTTTTCAACTGGTGGCTCGAGAACGAAAGACATAAAAAATATGCCGCCCTGATTTTTGACATTGACGGTACTCTTTCGGCGGCAGAAAAAGCTCTCCCTGGCGCAACTGAACTAATCCTATGGCTCAGGAAAAACAATTTCCCATTTCAACTGCTTACGAACGATGGCAACCATTCGACCGAGGAAAAAAGCGCATCACTGGAAAAAGCCGGGCTGGACATAGAACCGGCGGACATCGTCTCATGCAGTTCAGTGCTCGGATCTTTCGTCAGAAAGAACAATCTTGCCGGTGCAAGATTTTTCGTGATGGGAGATCTAGGGGAACCCTGCTACGCAATTGCAGCAGGCCTACAGGTCGAACGGAACACGAGGAAAATCTACAGTTGCCAAGGAATAATAGTGGGCGAAGGAAACTATGACTGGCAGGAGAACATTTCAGCCGCGATGAATTATTTCTGCAAAAAACCTTCGGCATATTTCATTGTTCCAAATCCGGACAGCTACTGGCCGAACGGCCCAGACGGCGAAATCGGGGTCGGTGCCGGCGGAAAAGCCAGATTCATATGTTCGATACTGGAGGAAAGGGGTGTAAAAATCAGGCCAGTATATTTCGGCAAGCCTTACAATGCGGTCTTCAATCGTGCCATCGAACAGCTCAGGGGAAAATATGGACTGAAAAAAAGCGTCCGCAAGGAAAAAATAATCATGCTCGGGGATTCCTTGAGATCCGACATCCTCGGCGCCAATAAGTTCGGACTTTCCTCCGCCCTCCTCCTGACTGGAATTACGGAGGAGAAACAATTGAAGAAGGCAAAGGGACTTCTCGCCCCGAACATGGTATTCAGATCCCTTGGATAAAAAAATGCCCTGCATTTTTTCCGCACCTACCAATTTTAACAATTATATGCAATGTTAAAACTGGAAGCTGACAAGATTATTTGTGCTCACCTGCATCGTGATACTCTGGATTATTTTAGGGGCACTGACAGGATATGCGTTCCATATCACGCAGGAATTTTTCCGGCTGACTTCGAGGGTGTCCCGGATGCCGAGCGAATCAGAATGAACAAATGGGTCGAGGAAAAGACGAATGGGAAGATAAAGGATCTCCTGGATGAAGGATGCCTTTACTTCTGGCGTTGCGAATTTCGCAGGCCTGACAAATTCACCTGAACCAGAATTACTTTGCCTCAGCAAATGTATACATCACTCTTTAATCCTGGTTGACGAGGGAGAAGGAAAGACGGCAGAGGCAACAGAGCTGCAGCCGAAAGCCACAATGCAAGTTGCCAAGTTCAATGCGACACATCCTTTTATTTACTTGATTCGACACAAAAGGACTGGCTCGATACTTTTTCTTGGAAGGATGATGAATCCAAATCTGGGAGCCAAATCCTTCGTGAGTTATGCCACATCGCTATCCAGCGAAAATTTCTTCAGCATCTCGATGGATTCAGGGGGATTCCATGAACAGGACATTGTCAGATTCGATATGTTCAGCATACGTGGCAGAGCAAGTAAAATCATGCTGTGCCTGGATGTTTCGAAAAGTATGTTTGAGGAATCCAAGGGCCGAGCGAAGGGGTTTGAAATGATAAAAGCCAGAACAAGAATGGGCATAGAATCTCTTGGAGAAGGAGTCATGTTCAATATTGAAGTGTTTGCAGAAGGCGGCACCAAGACATTCAAGGATAAAATGCTTGTCGCGAATGAGGAAAATAAGAAAGAGGCAAATGAAGAAACCGGCAATTCACTGTATTGGTTATAATGTTGACAAGGAGGGTGAGCTTCTGCTTAAAACTCTTTCCAAAGAGTATAAAGGTCAATATAGATGGATAAAAAAACTTTGATTGGACTTGACTTACTCAGGACGTTGAGTAAATTATCTCAAGGTGTTGAGTAAATTTAAAAGTCCAATTATTTCGAGGCGATATTATGTTCAAGCGAGCTGTTTTCAACAATCTTTTGAAACGGATTACTGGTCCAAAAAAATTTATCCAGGTACTGGCGGGCCCCAGACAGGCTGGCAAGACGACCTTGGCAAAACAGTTGATGGAAGCGGTAAGGATCCCGACCCATTATGCCTCAGCCGATGAGCCGGCGCTTAAAAACAATAGTTGGATGGAACAGCAATGGGAAGTGGCGCGTTTTAAAACAAGAAAAGATTCCGGAAACTCTGACGCATTGCTAGTGCTTGATGAAATCCAGAAACTTCCCAACTGGTCGGAAACTGTGAAGCGGCTTTGGGACGAGGATAATTTTAACGACATACAGCTTAAAGTGATTCTGCTCGGTTCTTCTCCTTTGCTGATAAAATCCGGTCTTACTGAAAGCCTGGCCGGGCGCTTTGAACTTGTTCCGGTAACTCACTGGTCATATTCCGAAATGAAAACAGCGTTCGGCTGGGATCTTGAGAAATATGTCTATTTCGGCGGATATCCGGGAGCGGTTACCCTACTTGATGATATTGATCGTTGGATGCATTATATCAAAGAGTCGCTGATCGAAACCAGCATCTCCAGAGACATTCTGCTCATGACACGCGTTGACAAGCCTGCGTTGCTGCGGAGACTGTTTGAACTGGCCTGCGCATATTCGGGGCAAATACTGTCATATCAGAAAATGACCGGGCAATTACAGGATGCAGGCAATACAACCACCTTGGCGCATTACCTTGACATGCTTGCCTCTGCCGGTTTTGTCGCAGGTCTGCAAAAATATGCCGGACAACAGGTGAGAAGGAGAAATTCCAGCCCTAAACTGCAAGTTTTTAATACTGCGCTGATGACAGCCCAAGCCAATATTGGTTTTGAGGAACTTGTCCGGAACCGTGATTTGTGGGGGCGTTGGGTGGAGTCGGCGGTCGGGGCACACCTGCTAAATCAAACCATCGGTCAGGAGCTTGGACTCTACTACTGGTCAAAGAGCAACTTGGAAGTTGATTTTGTTCTTGTTAAAGGCGACAAAGTCATTGCTATCGAAGTTAAAAGCGGGACATCAGGAGGCACTTTTCCCGGAATAGACTCGTTCTCCAAGGAGTTTAAAGTAACCAGAAAACTGCTGGTCGGAGCCCAAGGTATTCCTCTGACTGAATTCTTAACGGCTCCGGCAAGCAATTGGTTTTAATTATTTAACTGAAAAAGTAATGGTTCAGTCTTTGTTGTCCCGCTATCGGTGGAGGGTCGAGTTCCACCTCGGCTGCGGTCGAATAGAATTCGACCCTCCATCGGGGCGCACATTCAGAGTGAACTCTGTATTATTCATGGTCGGTATCGTACCGTATGCTTAGATTACCATAGCGACTACGATAGCCGCTCCGCTAATTGCAAACTGTTTTAATATGTTCCCAGGCGGAGCCCCTCGTCAACGAAGAAGCGATATGTCTCATATTTGCACTGATCCGGAATTGAATGGTCGGAGTGCAAAATATAACCCGAATTCTTTTTGAGCATGGGTATTTTTTCCTTCAGTTCCTTCCTGATGGCGTCAATGTCGTTCGCAACAAGATTCCTGGCGTCCATTCCGCCGCAAAGCGCTATCTTGTGTCCAAAGTTTTTCTTGAGCCTGAGCACGTCCATGCCAGCTTTGACCTCTATGACCTGCAGGCAGTCCATTCCTGCCTCTATCAGCCCGGGCACGAGAGGTTCGACATATCCGCAGGAATGGACGACCACCGGAATTCCGAGCGAATGCGCATAGTCAAAAGTCCTCTTGTGGTATGGCTGCACGATTTCCCTGTACATTTCAGGCGACATGAAGGGATGTTCCTTAAATCCCATGTCTTCATAGAACCATATCCCGTCGGGTTTTCCACATTCCGCGAAGAGAATTTCCATCAGGTTTACCTGAAGTCTTGAATAT
The DNA here is from genome assembly GCA_903872565.1 of uncultured Lentisphaerota bacterium. Taxonomy (GTDB): domain Bacteria; phylum Verrucomicrobiota; class Lentisphaeria; order Victivallales; family GWF2-50-93; genus CAIQLG01. The sequence continues at coordinate 13,352 of CAIQLG010000019.1, forward strand.
GTGTCGCACACGTCCCGAATCCAGTCGGGATCCATCGCCATTCCGATGAGCATATTTTCGTGTCCCATCACGGGGTGCATGAGCTCGAAGACGTTTACTCCTGCCCACAAGAAGAATTTGTTCTTCTCCGCAGCTTCCTTCTTGCTATTCCTGTACCCGTCGAAATTTATTCTTTTCCTGTCCGGGATCAGCAGTGGTTTTATGAGTTCCTCCCAGGCATTCCGCTCCTTCACTGTAAAATCCACATGTTCCGGTGTGGTATCGTGCAGCTTGTGCCTTCTCAGGATGGCGTAATTTCCATCCTTCTGAAGAATTGTTTCGTCATTCTCTTCTATCGTTTCGTTCTGGAACTCGAGATTTGCCACCGTGTTGAAAGGCCAGTTCATCGAAAGGTCGTAGTCGAAGTGAGAGTAGAGGCTTTCTCCCTCTTTAAGATGTCCCTGCGTCGTCCATGCCTTCTGCGTGTCGCCCCAGAAATGTTCGAACAGTCCGATTCTGTCAACGGCTTTCCTTTTTAGGATATTCGAGATTCTCTCCTTTGATGTCATCGCCATTTTTTTCTCCTTGTATTGCTGGCAAGGTCACAAGATCCCGGCCACGGAGTGTGTCGGGATTGCCTGCGTTCCTTTAAAAAATACATTCACATAGCATTAAATATTGAAGCTACGAGTTAGGAAATCTGAAATTACTGAATGGAAATCTGTCGTTATAATCTGAAAAATCAAATGTAAGAAGGAAATATCAGGCTATTTCAGAGCCTCACTTATCTTTTGGGACAGTTCCGTTTTGCTGAAAGGCTTCTGGAGAAATCCACGTATCCCGGCATCAATCAAGGATTGTGCAACACCGTCAAAACTGTATCCTGAAATTATAATTGCCCTGATGTTTTTGTTGATCGAACACATCTCCAAATAGGTGTCTTTCCCGCTTTTTTTCGGCATAATCATATCAAGAATAACAAGGTCTATTTCCTGCCAGGACTCGCGATAGTATTTAAGCGCCTCGACACCATTGGAGCAGGCGACGACCTTGCAGCCGAGCGATTCAACCATTTTAGAGATGAGATTGCGGACAATAGGCTCATCGTCGGCAAAAAGGATTTTGTGTGTGTTCCCTTGGCCGACAGGGATGTCGGACGTGGTATTTTCTGTTTCATTATCGGCATGGACAGGGAAGTAAAGATCGAAGCGGCTCCCTTTTCCCGGTTCACTTTCCACGTTTATCGCCCCTTTGTGAACTTTCACGGTACCATATACCGATGCGAGCCCCATTCCAGTGCCCTTGCCAAGCTCCTTCGTGGTGAAGAACGGCTCGAATATGTGTTTCATCGTCTCTCTGCCAATTCCTGTGCCATTGTCCAGGACGGAAATTTTAATGCATTCATCTGAAATTGTGTCCGAAAAATCCCCTTTCAATTTTGATCTGTCAATGTGCTCTCGTTCTGCTGTGAAGATGATTATGCCCCCCTCTGGAAGAGCGTCGCGGGCGTTTATCGCCAAATTGAGAAGTGCGTTCTGGATCTGTGTAGGATCTCCGTATATGAAAAGAGAATCTGAACTCAGCTTCTTCCTTATTTGAATTTTCTTGTCAATACTGCGTTCAAGTATGGAAGATACTTCTTCTATGATTTTGTGGACATCAACAGAAACAGACAAATACTTGCCTTTTCTTGAAAAGGCAAGAAGATCACTGACCAGATCCGCGGCTCTCTGCGCACCAACGATTATGCTTTCGGCATCCTTTTTCATCTCAATATCCTGCATTTTTTCGCGTAGGATTTCAGCAAAGCCCATTATGCCTAGAAGCTGATTGTTGAAGTCGTGCGCGATCCCCCCGGCAAGATGTCCAATCGCCTCCATTTTCTCTGAATGCCGAAGTTTTTCCTGGAGGATTTTCTGTTCGGAGATGTCGAGCGAGACATTTGCAAAATATTTGGGTTTGTCAGTGCCTGTATCTTGGATGGGGAATATCATTGCATGTACATCAATGAGTTTTTTTGTCTTGAGATTGATATACTGAAGTTCTCCCTCCCATGTTTCACCTTTCAGAAGCTTGGGAAGAAGTTCATCTTTGGCTTTCCCTAAAAGATGCTTGGGGATTACATCCAAAATATTGAAATCCTTGACTTTGTCCGGATCGATACCGAGCATCTTTCCTCCCGCCTCGTTGAGAAATATCATTTTCCCATCTAGCGTGGAAAGATTGACAAGTTCGCTACTGTATTTCACTATAGCCGCCAGTTTTTGAAGCTCATCTGTTGACTCTTTAAGATTCCTCTCAGCCCTTTTCTTTTCAGTGACATCCTCGAGGACAGTCGCAAACATGTTATTGCCGGGAGAAACAACTGATATTCTGAAAGACCTTTCCAAGGGGGCAAAATAAAATTCCGTGAAATATGGTTCGCCTGTAACGGCCACACCGGAGAACTCTTCGAGGTAGGGAGGTGGTTCGAATCCATAGAGCTCGCTTGCAAGGGATCCGACCGCTTTTTCCCGGGGTATCCCAGTGTTTTTCTCATATGAGGGATTGACATCTATAATCCGATAGTCGACAATTTCTCCATCCCTATCGCGTACAAGCTCATGAAGTGCAACACCTTCTGCCATCGCAGTGAAGAGAGAGCGGAACTTTTTTTCGCTGAAGCGTATCGCATCTTCCGACTTTCTTTTTTCGGTGACATCGCGAAAAAAGCCCGCACTGCATTTCACCCCTTCGAAAACAAGTCCTGACACGCTGATGTCTGCATAGATGACTTTCCCATCCTTGCAAACACAGGGGATATTGGTGGCCATAGACTTGTTGCCGGATGACAGAGCTTCAAATTCTGACAGGACAAACGGCCAGTCGTCTTCCGGGTGAATTTGCTGGATGGACATGTATTGAAGCTCTTCATGGCTGTACCCAAGCATTGCGCATATCGCGGGATTCGAATATTTTATCATTTTGGTGGAGATGTCGGCAAGGAGAATGCCATCGAATGTTTTTTCCAGAACGAGTTTGAACCTCGCTTCGGGCTCCTCAAGCTCAATATTCAGCTTTTCCCGTTCGCCAGGGCTGGAGAGCAGTTTTTTCCCAGGAACTGTCGAATTCTCTGGAATTGCCGTCTCGTTAATTCCCAGTGTTGATTCTGAAGGGGCTTCCACTTCTTCCTTTTTTATTGCCACCCTCCGTTGTTTTCCCAAACACATTTATCCAACCAGTCAATGCCGCCAAGTTAGTAAAGTCTTTTAATTGCAGGCAAGAATACCTACATTGCCAGTTTCAACTTAGCAACATTTAGACAATAATCCACAAGTCATGTTTTACAAGCTTACGATATTTTTCGCTGTCATTTTATCTGTTTCCAGACTTTCATCAGAAAAATCCTGTTTTAAATTATCTGACACAATAATTTTTCTTTGTGATTTCAAACAATAAATATGATACTGAATCCGTTATCTGTTGAGAGAGACTTTTAAAAATTTCTAACAAAAGGAGAAAAAAATGAAGAAAGTCCTGGTGTCGGTCTGTTTGTTTGCTCTGTCTGCCATGGTAGTTCTAGCTGAGGATGCGCCCGCAGCCGCAGGAAAAAAGGCGGGAGGCTGTAAGCCATGTGCTTCCTGTGGCGCGAAAGATGCAAAAGATGCCCCAAAGGGGGAAGTAGTCCAGCTAGGAGATCTTCCGGCCGCCGTTAAAACAGCCGCGGAAAAATCAATTGATGGAATCGTCCTGTCTGAAGCGATGGTGATGAAAAAGGACGACAAGTCTGTCTATAAAATCATTGGAAAAGCCAATGACAAGGAATACGTGGTACTAGTGGATTCCGAAGGCAAGGTAATCAAGTCATGGGAAAAAGGTGAAGGCAAGGGTAAAGATCATAAGGACGGTGGCGGTAAAAAGCATGGAGACCACGCAAACAAGGACGCTAAGGAATAATTAGCTAGATATTGACACAAGACCCGGTCATTGAAGCAATTGCAATGGCCGGGTCTTTTTTCGTTGGATTTTCCCTGTTGAGCATGCATCTTAATCTCAGTCAAGAACGATGCAGATAAGCATATCACCTCAAAACAAGGGAAAAGGAGAATGTTAATGAAGATCGCCTGCATTTTGGGAAGTCCGAGGCCCAATGGCTACAGTGCTAGAATCGCAGAAAGCTTCTGTAGGACAGCTGCGGAAAAAAAGGCCGACATCAAGACCTATCTGCTTAACAGTCTGGCATTCAGGGGATGCCAGGCCTGCATGGACTGCAAGAACCGAAGCGAGTTCTGCACCATGCGCGATGTCATCTTCGAAGTCCTGGACGAGGTGAAGCGTTCCGACATTGCAGTCCTTGCAAGCCCCGTCTATTACGGGGATGTCAGCTCCCAACTCAAGGCCTTCATAGACAGGACATTCTGCTATCTCACCCCCGACTTCAAGTCAAGGCTGGCACCCGGCAAGAAGCTTGTGATGATTCTCGCACAGGGCGATCCCGACGAAAAACATTTTATGGATATATTCCCGCGCTACAGGCAGTTCTTCGAATCAACCGGTTTCAAGGAGTGCCATCTGATCAGGGCATGCGACACCAGAGAAGAAAAATCGGGGACTGTGGCTTCGGCTATAGAGGAGGCTGCCGCACTGGCCATCCGCCTATGCGGATGAATGTTGCCCCTTGCCGTGACAGACAAGAAGCGTTGTAAGATCTGTAAATACAAAGGAAAACTGATATGGCAGAACATAGATTCTTTCAAATAAGCCCGCAGGGGGTGCTCCAGCCGAAACAGTCGGTTGAAGAGGCACTCCACATCGCATCCGGCGGCAAGTATGCCTGGCTCGATTTCAGAAATCCTTCACCGGAGGATCTGAAACCCCTCATCGAATTACTGGAGATACACCCCTTGTCCATCGAGGACTGCCTTGACGACATCCAGATACCCAAAATAGACAACTTCAGACTTCCTGATCCGCCCTAATTCTGTATTCTGTGTAACTACCTTAAATTCAATCTGTTAATTCCAGTTCTGGCGTGTCAGCTCTTTTTTGCAAGTGGAAAAAAGGGATGTACCTTTCC
>CAIQLG010000020.1 GCA_903872565.1 uncultured Lentisphaerota bacterium
AAGTCCAATGCCTGTGGCTCCAGTTTCATTTCATGAAGATCAAGCAGGCATTCCACCGGGTCTGCCCAGGGCAAAACGTCAAAGGACTTTCCAAAAATATTTTCTTTCCTGCGAATGAAATGCAAAACAAGAGCGGGAGGGACTTCAGGATTGTCTTCTTTTTTCAATGCGGGATCAAGTTGTTCGACAAAACTTATATCCGCATATTTATCCGGACAATGGACAGCAAGGTCAAGCCGCGGCGTTCCAATCATGTCAATTCCAGGATAATAATGTCTTGCTCCGAGAATTCCTCCGACCGCAATATCGGACCGCTGAAGTTTTTTCAATCTCCTAATCAGCGAATCAGGGGAGCGTGGCTGACCTGAACTGTCCGCATATTTCATTGTCATGCGTGATTTGGCAGATGTAGCGAGAAGTTGACCCCAGGCGTCTTTAGGAAAAAAACGCAGTTCAACACTCCGGTCAGAATGTCTGAGAATTGCATTTCCCAGACTTTCCAAGGTGCCCGCCACTGCCCGATAAGCACATCCCGCCGCTTCTCCGATCCAGTTTAAAGTTATTTGAATGCTTGTCCTGATGGCGGTTTCGCTCTTTAACACTGCTGAAAGCATTGCAACTCCCTGTTCCGTAAAGGCATACGGAAGATATTTTCTATGATGTTCCCTTCTGTTTTCTAAGGTCGCAATTTGCGACCTTAAAATCTTCAATCCGGATTCAACTATTCTACTCATCCTTGTCTTCCAGTTCTGCTTCAATCTCTTCTATACTTGGCAAGGATGACTTGAATTCTTCTGGAAGTTTTTTGGTGATGGTGTATTCACTAACACCAATAGGTTTGTGGATATCCTTCAGAGCATATTCAACTACGGTGTTATTTTTTGATTTGCAGATTAGTATTCCGATAGAAGGATTGTCTTTTTCGGTTTTCAGAATGCCGTCTATGGCGGACACGTAAAAATTGAGTTTGCCGGCAAATTCAGGTTTGAACTTTACAACCTTCAGCTCAACCACGACATAGCAATGCAAACGGACATGGTAGAACAATAAATCAATAAAATATTCGTCACCCTTTATTTCAATCCGGTATTGGCGGCCAAGATAGGAGAACCCCGAACCAAGTTCCAATAAAAACTTGGTGACATGATTCAAAAGCGCATCTTCCAGATCCTTTTCGTCGTATTTTTCGCGTATTGTGAGGAAGTCAAAAGCATATGGATCTTTGAGAGTCTGACGCGCCAAGTCGGATTGCGGTTCAGGGAGAGTTGTACTGAAATTGGTAATAGCCTTACCTTCTCGCGCATACAAGCCACTTTCGATCTGGTGAGTCAGTACTGCACGGGACCAGTTGTTCTGTAAAGTTTTGCGCACATAGAAAATCGCTTCGTCCGCGTTTTTAGCCTTAGAAATAATAATGACATTATGCCACCATGGCATTTGCGTAGCAAGTTGCTTCGCAATTGAGTCCTTCACAGACCAAAAACAGTACCATTTTCTGATAAGTTCAAGGTTTCTCTTTGAAAATCCTTTCATGTCTGAAAATTCTTCCATCAGATCTCGGCTAAGATTCACAAGAAATCCATCACCCCATTTTGTGTACACCTGTTTTTCTACAATATCAGCGCCAAGTTCCCAATAGAAGTTGAGCATTTCGGAGTTTACTTTTACAGCAGCTTTGATTTGAACGGAACGTATTTTGCTTTTAAGTTCTTTCAACCATGCAATATAGGCTTTATCTGTTTTTAAAAGTTCACTCATGCCAGTCTCTGTTTTCATAAGTTGCTTTTCGATTGATTTTACTTTTGAGTTTTTAGAAGTCGATTTTGTCATCTTATTTATCCATTTCAAAAATAATTACTTTAATTTTTTCGCCATTCTCCAATATGTTGCACTGCTGATTCCCAGCCGTTTGCATTTCTCGAGCTTCGTGATGGTGTCATCCTTGACAAGTTCCAGGAAGAGTTTTTCTTTTTCATCTTTAATAGCTGTGGGTCTTCCTCCAAGTCTTCCCCTTTCACGTGCCGAGATCAAGCCGGCCTTTACCCGCTCCTTTATCATATCTCGTTCGAATTCAGCCAGGGAACCGAAAATGTGGAACATTAGCTTCCCGGTCGCTGAAGAAGTGTCAATGTTTTCCTTCAGCGACTTGAGCTCGACACTTTTGTCTTTGAGTTGGTTTACAGTTCTGATA